>JAJPXI010000057.1 GCA_021205585.1 Oscillospiraceae bacterium | reverse complement strand
GTATACGTCCCCAGGGAGGGGCTGGCCTACCGGCAGTACCGAAAAAGCGCCGCGCCGGGGATATATCGCCGGTGCGTGGCCCTGGAGCGGCAGCTGAGGGAGATGGGTTTGATTGTTGTTAGGAACGGTAGAGGGCAATCTGTGGGCCACTAAAAAGGCCGCCGCCCTCCAGGGGCGGGCCTTTCTGACGGTGCGCCTGGAGGACGGGCGGGGCGCCCTTGTCTGCGCCGACTGCGTGGGGGCCGGACGAGGGGAGCGGGTGCTTGTGGCCACCGGCGCCGCCGCCCGGGCAGCCGCCGGGGACGGCCTGCCCGTCGACGCGGCCATCGTTGGGATTGTGGACCCGTGAGAGACAGGCGAACATGGCCCCTGCCTCCATGCTATACCGATTGAAAATTTGTTTTATACAACATAACAAACTGCAACTTGCAGCGGCCTCCGGCGGAGGCGGTTTCAAAGAAATATCGTTACGATAGCAGCGCAACAAGAGCGCCGCAGCAACGGAGGCGTACCCGTATGTCAATCGACCAGATTATCCTTGATATTATGGCCCTGTTTATGGCCCTGGGGGCGCTGGACCGTATCTTCGGCAACCGCTTCGGCCTGGGGGAGAAGTTCGAGGAGGGCGTCGCCGCCATGGGGGCCCTGGCCCTGTCCATGATTGGGATGATCTCCTTGGCCCCTGTGCTGGCAAATCTTCTGCGCCCGGTGGTGGTGCCCCTGTTCCGGCTGGTGGGAGCCGACCCCGCCGTATTCGCCGGGGCCATCCTGGCCAACGATATGGGGGGCGCGTTCCTGGCGGCTGAGCTGGCGGAGAGCGCCGAGGCCGGGCAGTTCGGCGGACTGATTATCGGGGCCATGCTGGGGCCCACGGTGGTGTTCACCATCCCCGTGGCCCTGGGTATCCTGCGCCCGGAGGATCGGCCCGCCCTGGCAAAAGGGGTGCTCTCCGGGGTGGTCACCATCCCCGTGGGGGCCCTGGTGGGGGGCCTGGCGGCGGGCTTCGGCCTGGGGATGGTTCTGCGCAACCTGATTCCCATCGTCCTCATCGCCGTGCTCATCGCCCTGGGCCTGTGGCGCATCCCCGGCGGCATGGTGAAAGGGTTCCAGGTCTTTGGCCGGATCATTATTATTTTAATCACCGTGGGCCTGGCCGCCGCCATCATCGAGGCCCTGACGGGGCTGACCGTTATCCCCGGCCTGGAGAGCCTGGAGGAGGGCTATGTGACGGTGGGGGGCATCGCCATCGTCCTGGCGGGGGCCTTCCCCCTGGTCCATGTCATTACAAAGGTATTCCAAAAGCCCCTGATGAAGCTGGGCCGCCTGCTGGGCATGAACGACAGGGCCGCCGCCGGTCTGGTGGCCACCCTGGCCAACAACATCCCCATGTTCGGAATGCTCCACGAGATGGACGAGCGGGGCAAGGTGGTCAACGTGGCCTTCGCCGTCTCCGCCGCCTTTGTCTTTGGGGATCACCTGGGCTTCACCGCCGCCTTCGACGCGTCCATGCTCCTGCCCATGATTCTCGCCAAGCTGACCGGCGGCGTCACCGCCGTCTTTGTGGCCATGGCCCTGACCCGGCCCGGACGGGGAAAGCCTGACATCTCCGAATAAATCCAAAAATCGCCTCGCAGTTAAGATTTTAACAATGCTTGCAATGCAGGCCCTTTTTTTGTTATACTGTATATATAACAAAAGTTCAGATTAAAATGTCCCATTCCAAACAATTTTTAAGGAGGCAACGTAGCATGGGAAGATTAAGTGGCAAGGTCGCCATTATCACCGGCGGCGGAAGCGGTATGGGCGCGGCCTGCACCGAATTGTTTGTCAAAGAGGGCGCCAAGGTGGTGACGACCGGGCGGCACATCGAGAAAATGCAGAAAATCGTCGCCGCGTTCAACGCCGGCGGCCAGTATGACGACGACGTGCTGGTGCTCCAGCAGGACGTGTCCAAAGAGGAGGACTGGATTCGGGTGGCCGCCGAAACGGAAAAGCGCTTCGGCAAAATCGACATCCTGGTCAACAACGCCGGGGTGCTGGATTCCGTCCCTTACAGCAGCATTACATACGAAAACTGGAAGGCCGTCATGGACATCAACGGCTGGGGCCAGATGCTGGGGTACAAAACCGTGGTTCCCTATATGCAGAAAATCGGCGGTGGGGCCATCGTGGTGGTGTCCTCCATGGCGGCGGCCAACTCCGGCGGCGGCCTGACGGCCTACTGCGCCAGCAAGGGCGCCAGCGACGCCCTGTCCCGCGCCGCCTCCGTCCTGCTGGCCCCCATGAACATCCGCACCAACAGCATCCTCCCCGGCACCATCGAAACCCCCATGCTGCGCAACGCCTTCCCGGACGAGGCCTCCTGGAACGCCATGACCCAGACCCAGCTGATGAAGCGGGTGGGCACCCCCCAGGAAATCGCCTATCTGGCCCTGTACCTGGCCAGCGACGAGTCCGGCTTCACCAACGGCGTGTCCGTCATCGTAGACGGCGGCATCCACAACTCCCCCGCCACCGTGGTGGCCGATGCGTAGACGCATACAAGCCCCCGCCCGTGCCATGGGCGGGGGCTTTTTTACGAACGGAAAGGAGCAGGGGCGCATAGATTTTTCCCGTAGGGTGTGATGGAGAATGGGGAAGCTGCTGGGCCGCCGGGGGCCAGAGCGTCGCCCAGCAGGCCAGAAACTTTACCGACGCGGGCCGGACGCACAAAACTGCGTCTCCGGCCCGCGCTGTTTTTGCCCCGCGCGGCCGCACCCCCCGGCGGCCGGGGTCATAGGATGGGCTGGGAGAGGTCTGCGTGACAGATTTTTCCACACATATTCGAATTTCAAACGGGATTCGCCCTCCGGTGATTCCCCTGGAATCCATAGGGAAGGAGCCGACAGTTTATGAATACCCCTTTCGCGCTCGACCGGCTGAAGGACGGGGAGAGCGCCTATGTAATTGAGCTGGGCAACGAGGCGTCCATGCGGCGGCGGCTGGCCGATTTGGGCCTGGTTCCTGGAACGCGGGTCACCTGCCTGTACCGCAGTCCGGCGGGGGACCCGGCGGCCTATCTGATTCGCGGGGCGGTCATCGCCCTGCGCAGGCGGGACGCGGGGCGGGTGCGGGCGCGACCCTGCCCCCTTTCGGCGTAGATGGGGCGGGAAAAGGAGCGGGCCGCCGGCGGCGAAATCCCCATCCTCCGGGAAAAGCCGGAGCACCGGGTGGTGGCCCTGGCCG
>JAJPXI010000181.1 GCA_021205585.1 Oscillospiraceae bacterium | reverse complement strand
TTAAATGCGCCTGCGGCGGCTGGCGGAACTTTTCCGCCGAAAGTGCGTTGCAAAATTTCTCGCCATCCGCTCTTGTCGATTTAATCAGTCCTTCCTTAATTGTAAACAATTTTTGAATAGGGTTGCATTTTTCAAAAAAGTGTACTATCATACCGTTAGCACTCAAATGGGCGGAGTGCTAACCGCACGCCCCGCCCCAAAAGATACCCCGCAGACGCCGGGGCAGGACAGACAAACAGGAGGAATGCAACATGGCAAAAAAACAGTTTAAGGCCGAGTCCAAACGGCTGATGGATCTGATGATCAACTCCATTTACACCCACCGGGAGATTTTCCTCAGAGAGATTATCTCCAACGCCAGCGACGCCCTGGATCGGCTGGCCTACCGCAGCCTGACCGACGACGCGGTGGAGGTCAAACGGGAGGATTTGCAGATTATCCTGGTGGTCGATAAGGCCGGACGCACCCTGACGGTGTCGGACAACGGCATCGGCATGACGAAGGAGGAGCTGGAGCACAACCTGGGCACCATCGCCAAAAGCGGCTCCCTCCAGTTCAAGCAGGACATGGACGCGGAGAAGGCCCAGGGCCAGGTGGACGTGATCGGTCAGTTTGGCGTGGGCTTTTACTCCGCCTTTATGGTGGCCGACAAGGTGACGGTGCTCTCCCGGGCCTACGGCAGTGACGAGGCCTGGCAGTGGGAGTCCTCCGGGGCCGACGGCTACACCGTCACCCCCTGCGACAAGGCCACTCCCGGCACCAACATTATCATGCACATCAAGCCCGACGGGGAGGAGTGCGCTTACAGCGAGTATCTGGAGAGCTACCGTCTGGCGGAGCTGGTGCGCAAGTATTCCGACTACGTCCACTTCCCCATCCGCATGGAGATGGAGCATTCTAAGGAAAAAGAGCGCCCCGCCGACGCCGGAGAGGACTACAAGCCGGAGTGGGAGACCGTGAAGGAGTGGGAAACTCTGAACTCCATGGTTCCCCTGTGGCAGCGCTCCAAGAACGAGGTGAGCGAGGAGGAATACAACGAATTTTACAAGGAGAAATTCGGCGACTGGGAGAACCCCCTTTCGGTCATCCACACCAGCGCCGAGGGTATGGTCAGCTACAAGGCTCTGCTCTACCTGCCCGCCAAGGCCCCCTATGATTTCTACACCCAGAACTATGAGAAGGGCTTGCAGCTGTACTCCTCCGGCGTGCTGATTATGGACAAGTGCGCCGACCTGCTGCCCGACCACTTCCGCTTCGTCCGGGGCGTGGTGGACTCCCCGGATTTCTCCCTGAACCTGTCCCGTGAAATGCTCCAGCACGACCGGCAGCTGAAGGTCATCGCCAACGCTCTGGAGAAGAAGATTAAGGCCGAACTGCTGCGGCTGCAAAAGGACCAGCGGGAGCAGTACGAGACCTTCTGGGAGGCCTTCGGCCACAACATCAAGTACGGCATCGTCAGCGAGTACGGCACCCACCGGGATATGCTGAAGGATCTGCTGCTGTTCTGGTCCTCCAAAGAGGACAAGCAGACCACCCTGGCCGAGTACCAGCAGCGTATGCCAGCCAGCCAGCAGTATCTCTATTACGTCCGGGCGGACAGCGTGGAAAAGGCCGCCCGCCTGCCCCAGGTGGAGCGCATTCGGGACGCCGGGTTTGAGATCCTCTATCTGACAGAAGAGGTGGACGAGTTCGTGGTCAACGCCCTGGGCGAGCTGGACGGCAAGCAGTTCAAGGCGGCCGCCGACGCCGACGCCCTGCCCCAGACCGACGAGGAAAAGGCCGCTTTGGATAAAAGCGCCGAGGAGAACAAGGACGTGCTGGACTTTGTGAAGGAGACCCTGGGCGACAAGGTCTCCCAGGTGCGCCTATCCTCCATCCTCAAGTCCGCGCCGGTCTGCCTGACCGCCGACGGGCCGGTCTCCCTGGAGATGGAGCGGTACTTCCAGCGCACCAAGCAGGAGGGGGAGGGCCTGAAGGCCCAGCGGGTGCTGGAGCTGAACGCCAACTCCGGCGTGTTCGCCGCCCTGCGTCAGGCGGTGGAGGAGGACAGGGAAAAGGCCGCCTCCTACGCCAAGCTGCTCTACGCCCAAGCCCTGCTGCTGGCGGACCTGCCCCTGGAGGATCCGGCGGAGTACACCCAGCTGGTGTGCCAGCTGATGGTATAAGCGCAAAAATTGCAAAGGGCGCGCTGCAAGAGAACGGACTCTGCAAGCGCGCCCCTTTTTATTTGCGCCGGGCCGCGGCGATGCTGTTCTCATAAAAAGCGCAGGTAAAACACACCGCTTGCGCGGCGGGGCGGCTTGTGGTAGGATAATAGGGAAAAACGGCGCGTCCCGTTTGCGGGGCGCGGAGGGGGGCGAGGGCTTTGGACGAGAAAAAATGCGCCGTGGTGGGGCTGGTGGCCCATGTGGACGCGGGAAAGACCACCCTGGCGGAGGCCATGCTCTACTGCGCGGGGGCCCTGCGGCAGCTGGGGCGGGTGGATCGGGGCACCGCTTTTCTGGACTGCTTCGCCCTGGAGCGGGAGCGGGGCATCACCATCTTCGCCAAGCAGGCGGCGCTGGAGACGCCCGGCCTCCGGCTCTCCCTGCTGGACACTCCCGGCCATGCGGACTTCTCCCCCGAAACCGAGCGGGCCCTGGAGGTGCTGGACTGCGCCGTGCTGATTCTCAGCGCCTCCGAGGGCGTCCAGAGCCACGCCCATACCCTGTGGCGGCTTCTGCGGCGGCGGGGAATCCCCACCCTGATTTTCTGGAACAAGATGGACCTGCCCAACGAGGGCAAAGCCCGCCTGCTGGAGACTCTCCAGCGGGAATTCGGGGAGGGCTTCTTTGACGCCCAGGCCCCCGACTGGGAGGCCCTGGCCACCTGCGGCGAGGCTTTTTTTGAGGAATACCTGTCCGGCGGGCGGCTGTCGGCGCAGACCCTGCGCCGGGGGACGGCCCAGGGGCAGCTGTTCCCCTGCTGGTTCGGCTCCGCCCTGCGCCTGGAGGGGGTGGAGGAGCTTCTCCGGGGGCTGGAGGATTACACGCCCGCCGCCCCCGCCGGGGCGGACTTCGGAGCCAGGGTTTACCGCGTCTCCCGGGACGGACGGTGGGGCCGGCTGACCCATATGAAGGTGACGGGCGGACTGCTGCGCCCCAGAGACACCCTGTCCGGGTCGGGCTGGGAGGAAAAGGTGACCGCCCTGTACCGCTGCCAGGGGGAAAAGCTGATTCCCATTCAGCAGGCC
>JAJPXI010000154.1 GCA_021205585.1 Oscillospiraceae bacterium | reverse complement strand
CTTGTGCAAAATCATTGCCAGCCGCCGCAGACGCATTTAATCAGTGCTTCCTTAAGGCAACACCGCATAGAGCGGCAAGAGCGAATTGTGAGTCAAATTTCCGTCAGAACAAGGCACAAAAGCTTGACATGCGCAACCAGAAAATCCCTTAAAAAAATTGTTGCATCTTTTACCTGGATGTGATACAATACCTGTTGCTAATTTGCTGTGCCGCCGTTCGCGGCGTGAAACTCCCGGCTGAGAAAGAGGTGAATCCCATGAAAGAAGGACTGCATCCCAACTACAACCAGACCACCATCCGGTGCGCCTGCGGCAACGTCATTGAAACCGGCTCCACCAAGAGCGACATTAAGGTTGAGGTCTGCTCCAAGTGCCACCCCTTCTTTACCGGTAAGCAGAAGGTCGTGGACACCGGCGGACGCGTCAGCCGCTTTAACAAGAAGTTTGGCCTGGGCTAAACCCGGTCAAAAAAGGCTCGCGCCCTTACCGGCGCGGGCCTTTTCTGCGTCCGGCGGAATGAATCTTTTACGCCGGGTATATACTAAAATTGAGGTGAGAATATGTTTACGCCCATTCAACCCATGGAAATCAGCGGCAACGCCATCGCCCGCATTGGCCGCCAGTGGATGCTTGTCACCGCCGGAAACCGCTCGGAGTGCAACACCATGACGGCCTCCTGGGGCGGGGTCGGCTTTCTGTGGAACCGGCCCGTGGCCACCATCTATGTGCGCCCCCAGCGGTATACCAGGGAATTTCTTGACCGGGAGGGCTGGTTTTCCCTGTCCTTCCTGCCGGAGCGTTACCGGGCCCAGCTGACCCTGTGCGGCCGGGAGAGCGGCCGGGACATGGACAAAATCAAAGCGTGTGACTTTTCCGTGGAGTACGGCCGGAACGACACCCCCTATATCGCCCAGGCGGAGCTGGCCCTGACCTGCAAAACTCTGTATATGGAGCCCCTGAAGCCGGGCAGCTTCCTGGATTCCTCCCTGCCCGGCCAGTTCTACCCCCTGGAGGACTGGAGCCGGATTTATATCGGGGAAATCGTGGAGGCCCTGGAGAACCGGGACGCGGCGGACGGATAAGATGGAGGGCTTGAAGCGGCCGGTCAACCGGGCGGTGCTGGCTGGCCTGAGCGCCGGGGGGCTTGGCCCGGACGACCAGGCGGACGAGGAGTCCCTGGAGGAGCTGGCCGCCCTGCTGGAGACGGCGGGGGGCCTGTGCGCGGGCACCGTCCTCCAGAGCCGGCAGTCCCCCGACCCCCGCACCCTGATTGGCGAGGGCAAGGTGGAGGAGATCCGGCAGCTGGTGCAGGCGGGACAGGCGGACATGGTCATCTTCGACAACGCCCTGTCCCCCTCCCAGCAGCGGGCGCTGACGGAAGATTTGGGGGTGCCGGTGCTGGATCGGGCCGCCCTGATTCTGGACATCTTCGCCCAGCGGGCCCAGACCAGCGAGGGGCGCATCCAGGTGGAGCTGGCCCAGTACCAGTACCTGCTGCCCCGGCTCATCGGGATGTGGAAGCACCTGGAGCGCCAGGAGGGGGCCATCGGCACCCGCGGCCCCGGCGAGACACAGTTGGAGAGCGACCGGCGGCACATCCATCGGAAAATCTCTAAATTAAAAGAAGAACTGGAGCAGGTGCGCCGTGTGCGCGCCACCCAGCGCCAGCGCCGGGAGAAAAACCAGGTGCCGGTGGTGGCCCTGGTGGGCTACACCAACGCGGGGAAGTCCACCCTGCTCAACGCCCTGACCGGGGCGGCCATCCCCGCCAACGACCGCCTGTTCGACACCCTGGACACTACCACCCGCACCCTGGCCGTCTCCGAGGGCTGCACCGTCCTGCTGTCCGACACGGTGGGCTTCATCCGCAAGCTGCCCCACCATCTGGTGGAGGCGTTCAAGGCCACGCTGGAGGAACTGACCTTTGCCGACGTGCTGCTCCACGTCATCGACGCCTCCAGCCCCCGCTGGCAGGAGCAGGCCCGGGTGGTGGAGGAGCTGATCGCCCAGCTGGGGGCGGAAAAGGCCCCCTGTATCCGGGTGTTCAACAAGTCGGATCTGCTGGAGGGCAGCCCTCCCGCCCGGGGGGAGGACGCCGTGGACGTGTCCGCCCGGACAGGGGAGGGGCTGGACAGGCTGCTGGAGATGATCGAGCGCCGGGTGAACCAGGGGAAGCGCCGGGTCAAACTCCTGCTGCCCTACGACCAGGCCGGCCTGCTGGACGAGCTGTACCGGCAGGCCAGCGTGGAGCGGGTGGAGTACGGGCAGGCCGTGGAGGTAACGGCGGTCTGTCCCCAGAAGCTGCTGGGCCGGCTGGAGCCCTATATCACCCAGGGCTGGAGGCGGCCCGGGGAGGCGTGGGAGCGATAACATGGACGCGACAGAATTTCAAACCCCCGCCAAAGCCGCCCAGAGCGAGCTGACGGAAAAGCGCTCCCGGTTCATCGGCCAGATTTGGCCGGCGGAGGGAGAGGAGGAGGCCCGCGAGCGCATCGAGACCGTGAAAAAACAGCATTACAGCGCCCGGCACAACTGCTGGTGCTACCGCCTGCGCGCCGGGGCGCTGGAGCGCTGCTCCGACGACGGGGAGCCCCAGGGTACCGCCGGCCAGCCCATGCTGGAGGTGTTCCGCCGGGAGAATGTGACCAACCTGTGCTGCGTGGTCACCCGCTACTTTGGCGGGGTGCTGTTGGGAACGGGGGGGCTGGTTCGGGCCTATACCCAGAGCGCCAGGGATGCCCTGGCGGCGGCGGGGATCGTAACCGTGCGCCCCTGGGCCAGGGTGCGCCTGACCTGCCCTTACGCCCTGTTTGAGCGCCTGCGGCTGGAGGCGCAGACCGCCGGCGGCGCGGTGGGGGAATGCGAGTACGCAAGCCAGGTGACGATGGAGGCCTTCCTGCCCCAGACGGCGGCGGAGCCATTCGCCCGGCGGGTGTCCGACCTGACCTCCGGTGCCTGCCGCCCGGAGGTTCTGGGTGTGGTCTGGAAAGGAATCGGGTAAAATTTTTTACAGTGCCCTTGGCAGGGGCAAATGGATGTAGTACAATGTATTACAACGGAGACGAGTTCCATGCGTGTTTCCATTCGGCTGACGGAGGAGGAGCGCTCCCTGGCGGAGAGCTATGCCCGGCTCCACTCCCTGTCTGTGGGCCACCGGCGGGAAGTGTAACTGAAGGAAATCTCTAAGGAAGCACTGATTCAATGCGCCTGCGGCGGCTGGCAATGATTTTGCACAAGA
>JAJPXI010000035.1 GCA_021205585.1 Oscillospiraceae bacterium | reverse complement strand
GAATCAGGTTGGTCTGATTGCCCATACACTCCAGCGCCAGACTGCGCCGCTGCCGATCCCCCATCTCGTCCAGAGCTTCAAAGACAAATTCCGCAATGCGCTCCTGGGGGGGCTGGACGATTTCCACCAGCCTCCCCCCCGCCAAGTGCTTGCGCAGGAGCATACAGAACATGGGCGGCTGGGCCGGGTTCTCCCGATCCTGGGCGGTCAGCTGGGGCCTGGCCCGGCCGGGGGCGGCGGACAGCAACAGCCTGGCCCGGCCCGCCGGGGCGCGCATGAGCAGGAGAATCTCTTCCCGGTTGGGCTGATAGATTTTTTCAATTTTACCGCCCAGCAGCGCCTCCCGCAGCTCCCGCAGGACGGCAGACAGGCAGATTGCGTCCAAAGCCATGCTCAGTCCTCCATAATGGCGGCGAACAGCTCATTGAGCCGTTCGGTCTCCCCCTTCAGCCACAGGTAGCCCAACCGGGCCTCCCGCCCCGTGGCCGCGTGGTATCCCTGCCGGGGGGCGGTTTTGGAGCAGGTGGGGGGGGGGGTGTTGCGCCCCCGGCGGAACACGGCCTGCTCCTCCTGGGTCAGCAGGGGGAGCAGCCGCCGGGCGGCCCTGGCCTGGGCCGGGGCGGAGACGTAGCCCACCGTGGCCCGGTGCAGCCCCCGGTTGGTGGCCTTCCCGTGGACACACAGCCAGGAGCGCACCATCAGCTCGTAGACCCCGTCCCCCACATGGGCCAGGCCCAGATTACTGACGGCACGGATGTCGTCCCCGGTCTGGTTTAAGTGAAAATAGTCCATTTTATTTTCCCCTTAATGAGTGGAATCTCTAAAGGCAAAGCCGCCCATAAGGGCGGCTCCGCGTCAAAGCCATTTTTTATACTAATTCTCATTAAAAAGCGCAAATGCGCTTTTTATAGCGCGAAGCGCGTTGAGAATTGTATGAGACGGGATTTTGAAAGCACAGCTTTCAAAATCAGGCTGGGAACCAGCCATATTCTTCATAAAAAGATGAAATCTTTTTATGAAGAATCAGTATTAGTTCATCTGCTTGCGGCGGGACAGGTTGATGGTGCCGTCCTGCATGTCGCCCACCCACTCCAGGCTCTTGCCCGTGCCGAAGGCCACGCAGGAGATGGCATCGTCCGCCACATGGGTCTCGATGCCGGTGTGGGACTCGACAAGCTTGTCAAAGCCCCATACAAGGCTGCCGCCGCCGGTCATGATGATGCCGTTGGTGGAAATGTCGGCCACCAGCTCCGGGGGCGTTTTTTCCAGCACGGAATGGATGGCCTCCAGGATGCGGCTGGTGGGCTCCTCAAAGGCCTCGATCATCTCCGAGGAGGACACGGTGAACACCCGGGGCAGTCCGGTCATCAGGCAGCGGCCCTTAATCTCCATGGTCTGCTCCTCCGGCCGGGGGAACACGCAGCCGATGGACATTTTCAGCTCCTCCGCCGTGCGCTCACCGATGAGGACGTTGTGCTTGCGGCGGACGTATTTGATAATGGCCTCGTCAAACTTGTCCCCGGCGATTTTGATGGAGTCGGACTCCACGATGCCGGACAGGGAGATCACCGCGATGTCCGCTGTGCCGCCGCCGATGTCCACCACCATATGGCCGTCGGGCTTTGCGATGTCGATACCCGCGCCGATGGCGGCGGCCAGGGGCTCCTCGATCAGATAGACCCGCCGGGCCCCAGCCTGGATGCCGGCGTCGATGACGGCCCGCTCCTCCACCTCGGTGATGCCGGAGGGGACGCAGATGACCACGCGGGGCTTAAACAGCCGGAAGGAGGATACCTTGTGGATGAACTCCCGGAGCATCCGCTCGGTCATGTCGTAGTCGGAGATGACGCCCTCCCGCAGGGGGCGGATGGCCACGATGTTGCCGGGGGTGCGCCCCAGCATCTGCTGGGCCTCGGCCCCCACCTTTAACAGCTTGCTGGTGTTTTTGTCGATGGCAACCACCGACGGCTCCCGCAGAACCACACCCTTCCCCTTGACGTAAACCAAAATTAAAGCGGTTCCCAAATCGATTCCAATGTCTTTACTGAACATAGTTTGCACCTCAAATTTTCTTTTGTATCACCTCTCCGCCGGACGACCCGGGGAGCAAATTGCCTGCGCAGAACGCGTTTATTTTATTATATCGGAATCCTCCGCAACTTTCAACGCCTAATTCAAGAAAATTATGAATTCTTTGTACCGGCGGCCTGTCCGGCCTGGGTGCCGGGGCGTTTCCCATCCTTCCTGGCCCGGGCCAGAGTCACGCAGACCACATCGGCGGCCCCGTAAAGCCGCAGGATGCGGGCGCACTCGGACAGGGTGGCCCCGGTGGTCACCACGTCGTCCACCAGCAGCATCCGCCGCCCCTCCACCAGGGCGGGGTCCACCGCCTCGTACACCCCCAGCACGTTGGCCCGGCGGGCGGCGTCCTCGCTCAGACTGGACTGGGCGCTGGTGTTCCTGTCCTTGCGCAGGGTCTCCACTGCCACCTCCCCCAGCTCCAGCGCGGCGGCCATGGCCAGCAGCATGGCCTGGTCGTAGCCCCGCTTTTTCAGGCTACCGGCGGACAGGGGCACCCAGGTGATTAAATCATAGCGCCCGGCCAAGTGGTCGGTGACGCATTGGGCTACCAGGCGGCCATAGGTCTTGGCGTACAGGCTGCGGTCGGCGAATTTGTAGCGCCGGATGGACTCCCGCACCAGCTGGCGGTACCACAGGGCCGAAACGCACAGGGAGACGAATTCAAACTGCTGCCCGGCGGCCTGTCCCTCGATCCAGGGCAGCTCCCGCTGGCAGGTCTGGCACATCCCCTTCTCCCCCCGCTTCAAGATGCGCCCGCAGAAGGCGCACTTGGGCGGGAACAGCAGTTCCAGCACAAAATCTCCGAATCTGCTCATATGGAACCCTCCCTGTTATTTTGTCCGCCCTGGGCGGGATGTACCAGCCGGGTGTACAGCCCGGAGTAGCGGCGCTGCTGCCGGTCGTTGGCGGTCATGGCGGCCGCCGTGTTCTCGTCCCCCACCAGCACCAGCAGCTCCCTGGCGCGGGTTACGGCGGTGTAAAGCACACCCCGGGTCATCAGCACCGGCGCGCCGTCCAGCACGGCCAGCACCACCGCCCGGTATTCGCTGCCCTGGGCCTTGTGGACGGTAATGGCGTAGGCCAGCTCCAGTTCCGGGAGCATATCCGGCGTGTACTCCACCAGTTTGCCGTCGAAGTCCACCGTCAGCGTCCCGGCCTCGTCGAT
>JAJPXI010000022.1 GCA_021205585.1 Oscillospiraceae bacterium | reverse complement strand
CCGCCGCCCCTCCGGCCACCACCAGGGCGATCATCTTCACCCCCACCTGCACCACCAGGGACAGGTTCTGGCCCAGCACCCCGTCGTCCACGATGGAGGCCATCATGGCCGGCTGGAGCAGGTCCACCGCCGTCTCGGCCACCATCATCACCATGCACAGCAGGCACCAGTGCCGGTATTTTTTCAAAAAGCGGAGCATACAAAACCCCTCCCTTTCCAGCCAGGCCCCGTCTGCCCGGCTTTGGGTCTGATTGTACGCCTTTGGAGGAGGTTTGTCTGCAACCTGATGTTACACCGCTGGAAAGATTTTTTTGGAGGGAACCTATGTCTGACGCAGAGAAAAAGACCACGCCGGAGCAGCGCCGGGCCAATGCGGCGCGGGTGGCGAAATGCCGGGCCCGCCGGGCCGCCGTGGAGCGGCTGAAAACGGACGCCGGTTTCCCGGCCCTGTGGGACACCCTGGCCCTGTTCAGCGGCTATCCATTCCGCACCGCCAAGGGTCTGCGCTTTCGCTACGAGCTCAAGGGCGGCGAGATGAAGGTAAACCGAAAGGAAAAGACCATCACCCGCAGCACCGTGGAGATGGCCTATGAAAAAGCCCGCCGGGGGCCTGTGACCGGCCCCAAAAAGCTGGGCGTATTCGGGGCTTCGTACCTGTACCCCGTGTTCCTCCGCCTGGGGGTAATCAATAAAGACACGGAGGCGGAACAGTGAAGGGCCGATTTCCAATCGTCGGATTTATATGAGGCCAATCATCGGAAAAATATCCGGCCAATCATCGGAAAACCATTGTAAATTTCATAAGACAATATATAATGACCTCCATTTGTATGTGGTAATCCCTGTTACCTCTGTTTTTTCAATCTACAGTATACAGGTAAATCCACGTTACTGCAAATTGGAGGTCATTACATATTGTCTTAAAGAAATGGATGGGCTGGGCGCAACGATGCCGAATCCCGTCATTCCGTGAACTGCGAGCCAAGATTAAACGACACTTCCATGCCATTGTGTCGGCTGTTACTCACGGCCTTTCCAACGCTCGCATCGAGGCTACCAACAACAAGATTAAGTTCATTATCCGCACAGCCTGGCTACCGGAATACTAAGGAAGCGCTGATTAAGTGCGGCTGCGGCGTCTGGCAGAATCTTTCGGCCCAGGAATGCGTTGCAAAAGCTTGACATACACAAAGTATGCCTGCGCTTTTGCGCCTTTTCCTGAACCAAAATCTTCTGCCATCCGCTCTTGCCGACTTAATCAGCGCTTCCCTAACAACATGATTGCTATGGTCATGCTGTCTTGTTCTGCTGTTAAGCCTGTGCTTCCGGGGCGCTAATCTTCCTCACACATATGCACGAAGCCCCTTTTTTATATCAAAAAACCCTTACATTTTACTGAATTTTAGTGTATAATAAATATAGGGGAGTTCTAACAACTATGTCTGCGGCATCTGACAAAATCTTTTGCCGCAGAAATGCGTTGCAAAAGTTTGAAATACATCCAGTATTCCTGCACTTTTGCGCCTTTTTCTGCAACAAAATCTTTTGCCACCTGCTCTTGCCATAGTTGTTAGAGCTCCCCTATATAAAGAAAATTAATCCCGGCGGGAGCGGACGTGAAGTTTTCCGCCGGGGAGGTTTTTTGCGCGGCCGGCCCTCCGGGCCGGAACGCCTGCGGCGGCTGCGGAGTTTGACGCGGCGCTTTTCCACGACACGGGAGGGACATTATGTACAAAACCGGCGAAAAGATTATATACGGCAGCACCGGCGTGTGCACCGTGGAGGGGGTCACCACCCTGGACGGCGAGGAGGACGAGCGGCTGTATTATGCTCTCAACCCCATGTACCAGGCCGGGATGATCTATACCCCGGTGGACTCCAAGGTGTTCATGCGCCCGGTGATTACCCGGACGCAGGCTCTGGCCCTGATTGACGCCATCCCCGACACCCAGGTTTCCGTCTATCACAGCAGCATCACCCGGGAGCTGGAAGAGCATTACAATACCTATTTGAAAAGCCACGACTGCGCCGCCCTGCTGGAGCTGACCCGCTCCATCCACACCAAGCGGAGGCTGGCGGCAAAGCGCAATCGGAAATTCGGTGCGGTGGACGAGCGGTACCTGAAGCGGGCGGAGGATCTGCTCTACGGGGAGCTGGCGGTGGCTCTGCGCGTGGAAAGAAACCAGGTGCCCTCCTATATCAACCGGCGGCTGAAAACCGAGGTGTTCTAAAGAAACGCCGAATCTCATAAAAAAGCGCAACTGCGCTTTTTATGAGAATCAGTATAAAAACCCCGCGCCGAGCGAGCGGACAGTAAAATTTTTCATAAACTGGTATAAACATCTCCTGCCCTGGCAAGACTATGGCTTGGAGGTGTTCAATGTGAAACAAATCTGGTCAAATGTGGGCCGGTGGCTGGAGGGGAAGGGCTTTTACATAGTCCTTTTCCTGTGCCTGGCCGCCATAGGAATTTCGGGCTATTTTCTCTTTACCACCTTTCAGCGCAGCGCGGAGATCATCTCCCCGACCCTGGAGGACGAGTCCATCTCCCAGGCCGGCCCTTCGCCGGAGCAGGAAATCCTGCCCTCGGAGGACGCGGCCAGCGCCATGGGGGAGGCGCAGATGGAGGAAGACAGGGAGAGCGTCCTGGCGGAGCCCTCCGATGAAGGGGACGGCCAGGAGGAGGCCCAGGCGGGGCAGGAAGAGGAAGTCTCCGTTGACCTGGATTCCCTGAGCTTTGCCTGGCCGGTCAGCGGGGAGATTCTGACCGACTTTTCGGTGGAAACCCTGGCCTACGACGCCACCATGGGGGACTGGCGCGTCCACAGCGGCGTGGACATCGCCGCCGCCCTGGGTACCCAGGTGCGCGCCATCGCCGCCGGGACGGTGGAGCGGGTGGTACAGGATGAGATGATGGGCGTCACCGTAGTTGTCGACCACGGGGATGGCCTGACCAGCACCTACTGCAATCTGGCGGAGGAGCTGGCCGTGACGGTGGGCGACCAGGTGCAGGCCGGGGACGCGCTGGGCAGCGTGGGCTCCACCGCCCTGGCCGAATCCGCTCTGGAACCCCATTTGCATCTGGAGGTGGCCTTGAACCAGGCCACCGTGAATCCCCTGGACTACCTGCCGGAAGGGGAATAAAATTTTTTCCGCCGCCCCGCCAGTCAAAAACAAAACTGGCGGGGCGGCCTGTTTTTATAGGGAAGCAATGATTAAATGCGCCTGCGGCGGCTGGCAATGATTTTGCACAAGAGCAACGCTGAA
>JAJPXI010000178.1 GCA_021205585.1 Oscillospiraceae bacterium | reverse complement strand
AGCCGCGATTCTGCGGACGAACCGGGTGGACCGGGGCAGGCCTTCCGGGTTGAACTCGTTGGGGGGGGTGGTGTAGATGCGGGTGGTCAGCACCTGGCGGCAGGTCTCGTTTTCCAGCACGGCCCGCATCAGCAGGCCGATGTCCTGGGCGGTGCTGTAATGCTCATCGTCATACAGGCCGATGCAGTTGGTGAAATGGGTGGTTTCCGACAGGCCCAGCTGCTCCAGCTTTTCGTTCATCAGCTCCACGAAAGCCTCCTGGGAGCCGGCGGACAGCTCCGCCAGGGCCATGCAGGCGTCCGCGCCGGAGCAGAGGATACAGCCGTAAAGCAGTTCCTCCACGGGGATGACCTCCCCCACATGGTAACCCACGGTGCTGCAGTCGTTCTGATAACAGTAGTCCCCGATTTCCTGGGTCATGGTAAAGGTGGCGTCAAAATCCGTCAGGTTCTCCACGGCCACCAGCAGGGTCAGAATTTTTGTCATGGAGGCCGGGTACATCCGCTCCTGGGCGTCCCTCTGGGCCAGAACCTCCCCCGTGGACATATCGAACAGGCAGACATAGGCGCTGTCCACCCAGTCCTCCCCCGCGTCCAGGGTAACGGTGTCCTCCGTCCTTATCAAAGTGTAGGCAGGCCGCTGCTTGCTCACCTGGGAGAGCGTCTGGACGCTCCCGGCGGACAGCACCGTGCTCCGGGCCAAAAAGGCCTCCTCCGTGCTCTCGCCGCTGCTCAAAGCGTAGGCCACTGCGGCGGCGGCTCCGGCCACGCAGGCGCAGGCCAGCAGCACGATTCCCACGCGGGAGAGCTTTTTCATGGTTCGTCTGCGCCAGAGGGCTTTGCGCTGGGCCGGCGTCATCCGCCGCCTGGCCGGGCGCTCCGGCCGTTCTTCCAAAGGGGGCATCGGCATTCCTGCGGCACCTCCGTCAGTTTATTTCTTTGGTGAAATGCGGTTTGTGCATATGCATTTTTATTTTACCAAATCCAGAGGGATTAAGCAAGCGGTAATATCTGGAATTATACAGCCCTCTCCCCTGCTCACGTCCCCAGGCCGCCGCCAAATTCGCTCAGCCGGATGCCCTTGTTGCGCTCCTCGGTAAACTGGATGGCCCAGGCGGAGCCGAACAGAAGCAGCTGGCTGCCCTTGTAGTCCTCCACCAGTTTGGTGTCCGAGCCCAGCACCAGTTGATCCTCCTTCACCGGCTCCTCCGCGTCCAGCCAGCGCAGATACTGGTAGGGCAGGCCCTCCATATGCAGTTCCACGCCGTATTCGCTCCTCATGCGGTACTGGAACACGTCGAATTGCAGAGTGCCCACCACCCCCACATAGACCTCCTCCATGCCGGTGTAGGGGGGCTTGAAAATCTGGATGGCCCCCTCCTGGGCGATCTGCTGGGCCCCTTTGATAAACTGCTTGCGCTTCATGGTGTCCACCGGCCGCACCCGGGAAAAATGCTCCGGGGCAAAGGTGGGGATGGGGTCAAAGCGGAAGCTCTGGCCGGGGGCGCACAGGGTATCCCCGATGGAAAAGACGCCGGGGTCAAACACGCCGATAATGTCTCCGGCGTAGGCCTCCTCGATAATCTCCCGCTCGGCGGCCATCAGCTGCTGGGGGCGGGACAGGCGCAGGCGCTTGCCCCCCTGGACGTGAAAGACCTCCTCCTCGGCGGAAAATCGGCCGGACACCACCCGCAGAAAGGCGACGCGATCCCGGTGGGCCCTGTTCATGTTGGCCTGGATCTTAAAGACGAAAGCGGAAAAGCCGTCCTCCATGGCGTCCACTACCCGCTCCCCGGCTGTGCGGGACAGGGGCGGGGGGGTCATTTGCAGGAAGCTTTCCAGAAAGGGCTCCACGCCGAAATTGGTCAAAGCGGAACCGAAGAACACCGGGGACAGCTCCCCCCGGCGCACCCGTCCCAGGTCAAACGGGCAGGACGCGCCGTCCAGCAGCTCCACGTCGTCGGTCAGCTGGCGGTGCAGGCTCTGGCCCAGCAGCTGATCCAGGGCGGGGTCGCCCAGCTCCACCTCGGTGGCCGTGGCCGCCCTGGCCCCCCCGTGGGAGGTGAAGTGGAGCACCTTTTTGCTCCCCCTGTCGTACACCCCCTGAAACTGCTTCCCGCAGCCGATGGGCCAGTTGACGGGATAGGTCTCGATGCCCAGCTCCTGTTCCAGCTCCTGGCACAGTTCAAAGGGATCCCTGGCCTCCCTGTCCATTTTATTGATAAACGTAAAAATTGGAATCTTCCGCATGGCGCAGACCTTGAACAGCTTGCGGGTCTGGGCCTCCACGCCCTTGGCGGCGTCGATGACCATCACGGCGCTGTCGGCGGCCATCAGGGTGCGGTAGGTATCCTCGGAAAAGTCCTGGTGGCCGGGGGTGTCCAGGATGTTGACGCAGAAACCGTTGTACTGAAATTGCATCACCGAGGAAGTCACGGAGATGCCCCGCTGCTTCTCGATTTCCATCCAGTCCGAGGTGGCCGCCCGGGCGTTTTTCTTCCCCTTCACCACCCCGGCCTGGGCGATGGCCCCGCCGTAGAGCAGCAGCTTTTCCGTCAGGGTGGTTTTTCCGGCGTCGGGGTGGGAGATGATGGCGAACGTCCTGCGCCGGGCGATTTCTTCCTGGTATTGTGACAAGGAATTTTCCTCCTACTCAATCAAATTCGCGTCCCCTATTTTATCACAGCCGGGGGGCGCTTGTAAAGCCCGCCGAAGGGCGCGTCGCTTGCATAATTTTCAGCTGTGTGGTAGAATCACCTGTGCCAGCGGGATTGAACCCGCCGGCATGAAAGGAAGATGGATATGCCGGCTTTTTTGCGGCGGGAGCTGCGCGAGTGGACGGGAAACCTCCGGGGGGATGTGCTGGGGGGCTGCGTGTCGGCCTTTTCGGTTATCCCGGAGGTCATCGGGTTTACCATTGTGGCGGGGGTGGATCCCATTTTGGGGCTTTACACCTCCATCGCCTTTTTGATTTTGATGTCCTTTCTGGGAGGCCGCCCGGCCATGGTGTCGGCGGGGGCTGGATCCATGGCTGTGGTGGTGGTTGGCCTGGTTCAGGACTACGATTTGGCCTACCTCTTCGCCGCCGTTCTTCTGGCCGGAGCGCTCCAGTTTATCCTGGGCCTGTGCCGGATAGGCAATCTGTTGAAATTTGTCCCCAACTCGGTGGTAGTAGGCTTTTGCGATGCGCTGGCGATTATTATTTTCAAGTCCCAAGTGAAAAACTGCCTGCAATACATGGGTGCTGCCCCTGCCAGTGTGGGGATGATGTTCGGGTTGAT
>JAJPXI010000072.1 GCA_021205585.1 Oscillospiraceae bacterium | reverse complement strand
TCAAAGCGCAGCAGGGCCTCGTCGCTGCCGAACAGCGCCCCCGCCAGAGCCCTGCACAGCTCCGTTTTGCCCACGCCGGTGGGGCCCAGAAACAGAAAACAGCCCACCGGGCGGCGCTCCTCCTTCAGCCCCACCCGACCCCGGCGGACGGCTTTTGCCACGGCGGCCACGGCCTCCTGCTGACCCACCACGCGCTCGTGCAGCTGCTCCTCCAGGCGCAGTAGGCGGCGGCTCTCCGTCTCGGTCAGGGCGGTGACGGGCACCCCCGTCCAGTCGGACACCACGGCGGCCACGTCCTCCGCCGTCACCTGTCCCCCCTGCTGGCCGCTGTGCCAGCGGGCCTGCCGATCCTCCAGCTCCCGGCGGAAGTCCTTCTCCGCGTCCCGGAGCATGGCGGCCTTTTCAAAATCCTGATTTTGAATGGCCTCCTCCTTCTCCCGCCGGGCCTGCTCCGCCTTTTCCTCCACCGAGCGCAAATCCGGCGGAGCGGAAAAGCGCCGGATGCGCACCCGGGAGGCGGCCTCGTCGATTAGGTCGATGGCCTTGTCGGGCAGGCGCCGCTCGTGGAGATACCGCTGGGACAGGGCCACGGCGGCCTCCATGGCCTCCTGGGTGATGGTCAGCCTGTGGTGGGCCTCATAGCGGTCCCGCAGGCCCTGGAGGATGGACAGGCTGACCTGGGCGTCCGGCTCGGCCACTGTCACCGGCTGGAACCGCCGCTCCAGGGCGGCGTCCTTTTCAATATACCGGCGGTACTCGTCCAGGGTGGTGGCCCCCACCACCTGCAGCTCCCCCCGGCCCAGGGCTGGTTTCAGGATGTTCGCCGCGTCGATGGCCCCCTCGGCGGAACCGGCCCCCACGATGGTGTGCATCTCGTCTAAAAACAGGATGACGTCTCCCGCCCGGCGCACCTCGTTCAGGATGCCTTTCAACCGCTCCTCAAATTCCCCCCGGTACTTGGTGCCCGCCACCACCAGGGACAGATCCAGGGCCAGCAGCCGCTTGCGGCGCAGATCCTCCGGCACATTCCCCTCGGCCATCTGCTGGGCCAGGCCCTCGGCCACGGCGGTTTTGCCCACCCCCGGCTCCCCGATGAGGGCCGGGTTATTCTTGGCGCGGCGGGAGAGAATCTGGATGACTCTGCGAATCTCAGCCTCCCGGCCCACCACCGGGTCCAGGGCTCCCGTCTGTGCCAGGCGGGTCAGGTTGCAGGTGAACTGACCCAGCAGCTTGCCCTCCCCGCCGTACTCCCGCTCCGGGCGAACCTTGCCGGTTTTGGGCACGCCGGAGGAGCCGTCCCCGCCGATGGCGGCGGTCACGTCGGCGTACAGCCGCCGCAGGTCTACCCCGGCGGCGGACAGCACACGGGCGGCCACCCCGTCCCCCTCCCGCAGCAGACCCAGAAGCAGGTGCTCCGTGCCCACATAGCGGTGGCCCAGGCGGTTGGCCTCCCCGATGGCCAGCTCGATAATCTTTTTGCACCGGGGCGTCAGCCCCTGGGAGGGCAGCCCGCTCGGCGCGCCCACCCCCACCAGCTGGGCGATGGAGCGCCTGACGTTGCCCTCGTTCAGCCCCGCTTTGGACAACGCCCTGGCGGCCACTCCCTGGTCTTCCCTCATCAGCCCCAGCAGCAGATGCTCGCTGCCCACATATCCGTGCCCCAGCTGCACCGAGGCCTCCTGGGCCAGCCGCAGGGCCGCCTGGGAGCGCTGGGTAAATTGGCTGCGGTTCATGCGCCTTTGCCGCCTCCTTCACAATGACCGCCCGTTTCGTGTCTCTCCGGCACGGGCTCATAAGGCAACACCGCACAGAGCGGCAAGAGTGAATTGCGAGTCAAATTTCCGTCAGAACAAGGCGCAAAAGTGCAGGATCAGGAGCGCCGTAAGGCGCGGGCATACCCCTTGAGGGTAATACTGTTCGCCGCCGTCTCCCGGCCAACATAGTTGTCCGGCTTACGCTAAAAATATGCCACTGGCATATTTTCTTAACGCTGCAGCGCTGCGGTTTCAAACTTTTGCAACGCAGTGCTGGCGGAAATTTGCCGCAAGGCACCGCAGTCCGCTCTGTGCGGTGTTGCCGTAAGCATATTTTCACTATATTTTCGCCCGCTGGAACCAAAAATATACCGTTTTTACCGAAAAGTTAGTCTGGACTTTCCAGACAGAGACTGCTAAAATACAAACAGAAGAATTTTGGAGGTGCATTTCAATGGCATATGTAATCAGCGACGCCTGCATCAAGTGCGGCACCTGCGCGGACTCCTGCCCCATGGGCGCGATTTCCGAGGAGGACACCCAGTACCAGATTAACCCCGACGACTGCATCAGCTGCGGTGTCTGCGCCAGCAACTGCCCTGTTGAGGCGATTTCCGAGTAAGGCCCAAACCATGCGGGCGGCTCTCCAATCGGAGGGCCGCCCGCTGTTTTTTCCTTTTACGAAATAGAGGGGATATTGCCGGAAAACTTCTGGCACGCACTGCTGATTTTGCTGGCGGGGGCCTGGTCCACCTGGTACCAGCCCTTGCCCTTGGCCTTGTTGAACAGCTCGGTCTGGGTATCGTGCCCCTGGGTCAGAATCTGCAAAAACTGATCCCGCAGCTGGGTGTTGACGCACTCGGAGGCGTAGGTGTCGTAATTGCCGCTCATTTTCTTTTCCCCAAGCAGCAGGTCTGTGATCCACTCCTGGTCGCTCATAACGGTCTCTCCTTCCTTTTTACTTTAGAAATTTCAGCAGGTCTTCATAGTTGCGCTTGTGCTGGGCGGCGTACTGCCGGTAGCTGCTTTTCAGCTCCTGGTCCTGGCTCTGGGCGATGGCGTCCTGGTACTTGCAGCACATGACGTGCTCAAAGTCCAGCTGATCCTCCAGCGCCCCCAGCTCCTTGACGGTCAGATTCACGGAATCGTCTCCTTTCCTCGGTTGTCCTCCATATCGTGCCCCGTTTTCCTGGGAATATGCGGAATTCCCCCCGAAAGAAAGGAAAAAACGAGCCGCCCCTCCCGCATTTGGGCGAAACAGAACAGGGCGGGGATGGGAAAGGGCCTGGCGGGGTCGAAAGGAAAAGCAAGGACGAATCCCTCCCCCTGTCGGAGCAGGGTGTGCCGAGGCAGGCGGCGGGCGCATTGACGAAGCACCGGATCCTGCCAGTCCGGGGGGGCGTCCTGAAAGGCGTAGACCATCTCCTCGTCCACCTGCCGGACGGGCCACAGCCCCTGCCTCTGCAGGGCGTCCACCGACAGGGTGCGGCTCAGGGCCAGCCGCCCCCCCTCCGGGGCCAGGGTGCCCAACAGGCTGCGACGGCCCGGCCCCACCAGGTAGGCTTTATAC
>JAJPXI010000108.1 GCA_021205585.1 Oscillospiraceae bacterium | reverse complement strand
CGCAAAATTTCTCGCCATCCGCTCTTGCCGATTTAATCAGTCCTTCCTTAATTCGCTGCGTGCGAAGCGCGTCTGCGCTTTTTCATGAGAATCGGTAACAAGCCGGGGCCCGATGGGCCACGGCTTGTTATTCTTCCGCGCCGTCCCGCCCCTGCGGGGGTGAATCTTCCTCTCTGGAAAGTTCCAGATCCTCCGCTGTCAGGGCCATCAGCGCCTCCCGGCCCGGATGCTCCAGAGCGGCCACCCGGTCGGACTGGCGGGCCACGGCCCGCTCGAACAGGTTGCGCACCTCCCGCGCGTTGCCGAAGTTTTCGTCCCGCTGCTCGTACATCTGCCGGAACATTTTGGCCGCGTCCTCCTTAACCGCATCCTCCAGGGCGTAGCCGTTCTTTTCGCACAGGGAGAGGAAAATCTCCATCAGCTCCTCCCCGCTGTAATCCTCGAAGTAAAAATATTTGTTAAACCGGCTCTCCAGGCCGGGGTTGGCGTGGATAAACCGATCCATCAGCTCCGGGTATCCGGCCACGATGACCACCAGGTCGTCCCGGTGATCCTCCATGGCCTTCAGCAGGGTCTCCACGGCCTCCTGGCCGAAGTCGTTGGGGGCGCCGGCGTTGGCCAGGGAGTAGGCCTCGTCGATAAAGAGCACGCCCCCCAGGGCCTTTTCGATGACCTCGCTGGTTTTCAGGGCGGTCTGCCCCACAAAGCCGGCCACCAGGCCGGAGCGGTCCACCTCCACCAGCTGCCCCCTGGACAGCACGCCGATGGCCCGGTACAGCCCGGCCAGCAGGCGGGCCACCGTGGTCTTGCCCGTGCCCGGGTTGCCCATAAATACCAGGTGCAGGCTTATCTCCGCCACGGGCAGGCCCTCCTGCTCCCGCAGCCGGCGCACCTTGACCAGGTTCATCAGGCTTTTCACGTCGGCCTTGACCTTCTCCAGCCCGCACAGCCCGTCCAGCTCCGCCAGCAG
Organism: Oscillospiraceae bacterium; assembly: GCA_021205585.1. Taxonomy (GTDB): domain Bacteria; phylum Bacillota; class Clostridia; order Oscillospirales; family Oscillospiraceae; genus JAJPXI01. The sequence goes on along the minus strand of JAJPXI010000108.1, from coordinate 2,361 downwards.
CTCCTCCAGGGTCTTCTCCGGCTCCTGGGGGGCCTGCCGGGCGCTGTCCTGCCCGGCGGCCGCCGGGGCCGGGTCCTCCAGGCCGGTTTTCACCGCGTCGCCGTCGGGGCGGCGGGTGATAAAATCCTGGGCGTCCAGGGGCGCTTTCCCGCCGGGTACCCCGGCGGCGTCGCACAGCCGGGTCAGCTCATCGGCGCAGCGGTTGACAAATCTGGCCTCATTTTCGCTGACCACCCCGTCCGCCCCGGCAAAGAGCAGCAGCATCAGGGTGAAGGTGTCCACAAAGCGGCGGGAGACCTGCTCCCCGTTTTTCAGGTCGTAGTCAAGCAGCGTCTGGAAAAATTCCGGCGGCTGGAAGCCGGGGTACTGGGCCATCGCCGTACACAGCTCCCAGTACAGCGTCACCGGCACCGGGCGGCCCCGGGTGTAGATGGCGTTGTGGTACTCTACGTGCAGGGGGGTCAGCCCGCCGTCCCGCTGCCACAGGCCCAGGGCGCACTGGCGCATAAAGCCGTCCGCCTGGCCGCCGAAAGCGGCGCGCAGGGCGGGGGTGGGCAGGTACTTGCCGTAAGCGGTCATGGCCTCGTCATACTGCTTGTGGACGGAGGCCGCCGAAAGAGGGTGCTTCATCACGCCGCCTCCTGCCCTACTCCGGTTCGTCTTCGCTTAAGTAGTCCGCGTTGACATACCCCACGTTGTCCTCGCCGCCCCAATTCTGGTATATCACCCGGTACCAGCCCTCGGCCTCGCCCCGGCCAATGCCCGTCACCGTGACAGAATCCCCAAGAACCAGGCCGGAAACCCGGTTGCTGTCCGCGGAGTAGGATTCGCGGATGTTGACGTTGGCGGTGGCGTACATCACCAGTTCCTGCTCCACAAAGAGCTCGTCATAGGGGTGCTCCTGCTCCCGCCAGGCCAGGTAGTCCTCCTCCACCCCGTCGGGAAGCTCATACCCGTCCTGGTTCAGCAGCTGCTCCAGCTGCTCCAGCTCGGCTTCGCACATATCCTCCAGGGTCAGATCCTGGTCGTAGACCTGGGCCGCCTGGTAGCTCTGCTCAAAATATGCCAGCAGTTCCTCCTGGGTCAACTCCCCGGCCTCTTCCCCGCCCTCGTCCTCGTCCTCCTGGGCGGAGGGGCTGGCGGAGGCGCTGACGGAGGGGCTGGCAGAGGCGCTGACCGATGGTTCCGCTTCCTCGCCGGAGCTTCTCAAGTACAGGAACACGTCGGCCAGCAGAACGAGGACGATGGCGGCGGCCAGGCAAATGGATACGACAGTACGGGTTTTCATAGGAATCATCTCCTTGGTAATATAGGGCGCGGGGCTGCCGGTCAGCCCTTGCGCCAGGTGCTGGGCGGGAACAAAATCAGGATTGGGAAAATCTCCAGCCGTCCGGCCAGCATATCCACGCATAAAATCAGCTTGGACAGCAGGCTGTAACCGGCATAGCTGCCATAGGGCCCCACCATCTCCAGGCCGGGGCCGATGTTGTTGAAACAGGCCACCACGGCGGTCAGGTTGGTGGTGACGGAAAAGCCGTCCAGGGAGACGGCCAGGAAGCTGACCACTAAAATCATCACATAGGCGGCCAGGTAGGCGCTGGTGTTGTCCAGCACCTGTTCAGGCACCCGGCGGCCGTTGCTGCGGACAATCAAGACCCGCTGGGGGTAGAGCAGCCGCCGCACGTTGCGCCCCAGGCTCTTGGCCAGCAGCAGCAGCCGGGCGCACTTCAGCCCGCCGCCGGTGCTGCCCGCGCAGGCCCCCACAAGCATCAGGCACAGCAGGATGGCCTTGGAAAAGCTGGGCCACAGGTCGAAGTCGGTGGTGGCGAAGCCGGTGGTGGTCAAAACGCTGGCCACCTGGAAGGCGGCGTGGCGCACCGTCTCCCCCAGGGTGCCGTAAAAGCCCCGCAGGTTCCAGATAATCAGCAGGGTGCCGCCGGCGAACAGCCCCAGGTACAGCCGCAGCTCCTCGTCCCGGAGTACGCTGCGCACATGGCCCAGCAGCAGCAGGTAGTAGCAGCTGAAATTCACGCCGTAGAGCAGCATGAACACGGTGCAGACATTCTGGAGGAAGGGGCTGTACCCGGCCAGGCTGTCGCTTCGGATGGCGAAGCCGCCGGTGCCGGCGGTGCCGAAGGCGGTACACAGCGCGTCGAACCAGTGCATCCCCCCGAACAGCAAAAACAGCAGGTTGAGCGCCGTCAGGCCCAGGTAGACCAGGTATAAAATGGTGGCCGTCTTGCGCATCCGGGGCACCAGCTTGGTCACGTCGGGGCCGGGGCTCTCCGCCCGGAGAAGGTGCATGGTAAAGCCGCCCCCCCTGCCCGCCGGAGTGACGGCCAGCAGAAACACCAGCACCCC
>JAJPXI010000086.1:1969-3331 GCA_021205585.1 Oscillospiraceae bacterium | reverse complement strand
TGTCGCAAAATTTCTCGCCATCCGCTCTTGCCGATTTAATCAGTCCTTCCTTAGCCTTACGGCAATGCAGGAATAATTTGCCTTAATTGCAAATAAATTTTTTTGAAAAGCGCGCCCTTCCCCGCTTGACACGGGGCGGGGCGCGCTTATATAATAGCCATGGGCAGGCCGCAAAGCGCGGCCCGCCCGACAATATGTATTTGCGATGCGGCCTGACAAAAGATGCGGTTTGGATACAATTTTGAAACAGGATTGGCGGCTGCGAAGGATGCCATTTTTTTTAGCTCCCCCCCTGAGAACATATATATAACAAGTAGAAAAACCGGTTTACAGGGCGGCCCCTCCGGGATGCCGCGTCCGGTTCCGATATGAATTATATGGAGTATTTATGAGTCAAAACCAATCTTCCCGCGAGCACAAACGGCGCTACTACCGGCACAGGGCGCGGCTGCAGCGGGTGACTGCGGTGGCGGCGCTTCTGCTCTGCCTGGCGGCTCTGATTCAAATCGCCCGCCATATGGACAGCCAGAGAAAAACTGCGGAAACGGACGCCCAGATTCCCACCATCTCCCTGGCCTCGGAGGAAGAAGGCCAGGAGGAGGAAGAGGGGGAGGCCGAGCTGACCGACGAGGAAAAGCTGACTGTCATCCTCTCCGACAGCGGCGAGGTCTACCCCCAGCGGCTCCAGGAGCTGGTGGAGGCCAACGCCGAGGCCATCAACTTTGTCTACTACTACCCGGAGTACGCCTCTCAGGGCACACAGGAAATCGACTTGAGCCAGGAGGCCGCCCAGGATACCGTCCCCCTGCTGATTCAGTGGGACAGCCGCTGGGGGTACGGGAGCTATGGGGACGGCCTGATTGGCTACACCGGCTGCGGCCCCACCTGCCTGTCCATGGTGGCCCTGTACCTGACGGGGGACGCCACTTTTACCCCCCTGTATGTGGCAAACTGGGCGGACGAGGCCGGGTACTATATCAACGGGGCCGGCTCCACATGGACGCTGATGACCAGGGGCTGCGCCTACCTGGGCCTGACGGCCCACGAGCTGTCCCTGACGGAAAGCGCCATGAAGGACGTCCTGGATCAGGGGATGCCCATCATCTGCAGCATGGGGCCGGGGGACTTTACGGAGTCGGGCCACTTTCTGGTTATCACCGGCTACACCGACGAGGGCTTCACCCTGAACGACCCCAACAGCCTGCTGCGCAGCGCCCAGGTGTGGAGCTACGAAACCCTGTCCTCCCAGATTCGCGGCCTTTGGGCCTACAGCGCGTCATAAACTTGATTTGCGGCGGGGGGGGCCGCGCACCAGGGAGAACCCCCGCGGGGGTGAGCGGGAGGGCCGGCGGGGGTGCGGCG
>JAJPXI010000086.1:0-1959 GCA_021205585.1 Oscillospiraceae bacterium | reverse complement strand
CCCCCCCCCGGCGGGGCCGCGGGGCCCCCCCCCCCCCTAAAACTTGTTGGGGGGGCCCCCCCCCCCTCCCGCGCGCCCCCCCCGCCGGCGCTTTGCGCGTCCATCGCCGGAGATGGGGGCGGACTGAACCAAAATCTTCTGCGATCCGCTTTTGCCCCCTTGAAGTGGAGATCAGCGTTTCGCTTCAGCCGGGATAAAAAATTGCGGAAATCGAAAAAAAGGGCTTGACAAGCGGGAGAGGACTGTGTAAAATAGCATTGTAACTGTTTTGTAATTGTTTTTATGCGTTCTGTAACCGGTCTGTTAAAATAATGTCGACAGCGGCTGCCGAACCTACCCAATACATGCTTTTCCTCAAGGAGTTGATTCCGATGGACGAAATTTTACGGCCCCAGGGCGGCGCGATGGGTGGACAGGCCCTGCCTACCCCCGAAGCCGAAGGGTTCTTTGGCAGGCTGCACCGCTCGCTGGCCCCGGTGGCCGACAGGATAACCCGCCGCTGGTACTGGCTGGACGAGATCATTTCCGACCACAAGTACCTGACCCCCGTTCCCTTCCTGCTGTTTGCCAGCGTCTTGGCGGCGGGCCTGATTGTGGGCACGCTGTACACCTCCGCCTACAACGTGACGGTGGACGGCGCCGAGTGGGGCGCGGTGTCCTCCATCGCCGAGTTTGAGGCGATTGTGGAGGACGTGGAGAGCCAGGTCAGCGGCATTTTAGGCGAGGAGTACACCCTGACCAACGAGATGACCTACACCCGTGTTTTAACCAAGCGGGACAGCCTGGTTTCCGCCTCCCTGCTGGAGTCCCGTCTGTTTTCCAAGGTGTCCGCCGTGACCCGGAGCTATGTGCTGACGGTGGACGGGCAGGTCATCGGCATTGGGGACAAGCCGGAGCTGACTAAGCTTCTGGACGAGGTTTCCGCCGCCTATGTGACGGAGAACACCGTGGAGGTGTACTTCTCAGAGAACGTGGAGATTACATATCAGGCCGTTGCCTCCGATACCCAGCAGGATTTGACCGCCATGCTGGAGCTGCTGACGGCAAACACCGTCGGCGAAACCACTTACACCGCCGTGGAGGGGGACACCTATTCCACCATCGCCGCCGCCAATGACATGACGTTGGACGAGCTGTACACCCTGAACCCCGACATTGACAGCAGCAGCGAGCTGCTCCACGAGGGCGACGTGCTGACAGTTTCCCGGGCCATCCCCTATCTGTCGGTGTACACGGTGGACACCGAAACCTACACCCAGTCCATCTCCTATTCCACCGAGCAGGTTGAAGATTCCTCCATGTATGTGGGGGACACCAAGGTGATTACCGCCGGCGTGGACGGCGTGGCCCAGGTGACAGCCGACGTGACCTATCTCAACGGCTATGAAGAAAGCCGTGAGGTGACGGACACCGTCACCGTGACCGAGCCCGTGACCCAGGTGGTGGCCGTGGGCACCAAGGAAAAGCCCAAGACCTCCGCCTCCGGCACTTTCAGCTGGCCCCTGTCTGGCACCGTCTCCTCCAAATTCGGCGCCCGCTCCGGCTCCACCCACAAGGGCATCGACATCTGCGCTGCCTACGGCACCATCATCTCCGCAGCGGACGGCGGCACCGTAACCTACGCCGGGTACAGCGGGAGTTACGGCTACCTGGTCATCATCGACCACGGCAACGGCTATCAGACCTATTACGCCCACTGCTCCAGCCTCCTGGTCTCCGTGGGAACCAAGGTCTACAAGGGGCAGAGCATCGCCAAGGTGGGGGCCACCGGGAACGCCAGCGGGAACCACTGCCACTTTGAAATCCGCCTGAACGGGACGGCGGTCAACCCGCTGAATTACCTCTCATAACATCATAATGAAAAATTCAACGCGGACGCCGGAAAGGCGTCCGCGCTTTTTTATGGAAGGACTGATTAAATCGACAAGAGCGGATGGCGAGAAATTTTGCGACAAAAGA
>JAJPXI010000056.1 GCA_021205585.1 Oscillospiraceae bacterium | reverse complement strand
TCTTGTGCAAAATCATTGCCAGCCGCCGCAGGCGCATTGAATCAGTGCTTCCTTATTAAGGTGTTCAAAAAATGTTCCAGGCGGTTCATGGCCTCGCCCAGGTTCTGCATACTCACGGCGTAACAGCAGCGCACGAAGCCCTCGCCCCCCGGCCCGAAAGCGGTGCCGGGGATGACGGCCACCTCCTCCTGGCGCAGAAACCGCTCGCAGAACTCATCGGAGGAAAGGCCGGTGCCCCGGATGTCGGGGAACATATAAAAGGCCCCCTTTGGCTCGAAGCAGGGCAGGCCCAGCCTGCGCAGGCGCTCCAGCAGGTAGCGGCGGCGGCCGTCATATTCCCGGCGCATGACCTCGATGTCCTCGTCGCCGTTTTTCATGGCCTCCACGGCGGCGTACTGGCTGACGGTGGGGGCGGACATGATGCCGAACTGGTGCAGCTTCAGCAGCTGCTTGATGGCCGGGGCGGGGCCGCAGAGGAAGCCCATGCGCCAGCCGGTCATGGCGAAGCTCTTGGAAAAGCCGTTGACCAGCAGGGTGCGCTCCCGCATCCCCGGCAGGTTGGCGATGGAGACGTGCTTCTGGCCGTAGGTCAGCTCGGCGTAAATTTCGTCGGAGATGACCACAATGTCGGTTCCTTCCAGTACCTGGGCCACGGCCTCCAGGTCGGCGCGCTCCATAATGCCGCCGGTGGGGTTGCAGGGGAAGGGCAGCACCAGGGCTTTGGTTTTGGGGGTGATGGCCCGGCGCAGCTGCTCCGCCGTCAGGCGGAACTGATCCTCTGCCTTCAGCTGCACATAGACGGGCACGCCCCCGGCCATGCTGGTCAGCGGCCCGTAGCACACAAAGCTGGGCACGGGGATGATGACCTCGTCCCCCGGCTCCAGCAGGCAGCGCAGGGCCAGGTCCAGCCCTTCGCTGCCCCCCACCGTGACGATAATCTCGTCCGTGGGGCTGTACTCCAACTGGAAGCGGCGGCGCATATAGGCGGAAATCTCCCGGCGCAGTTCCGCCATACCGGCGTTGCTGGTGTACTTGGTGAAGCCCTTTTCCAGGGAATAGATACCCGCGTCCCGGATATGCCAAGGGGTGATGAAGTCCGGCTCCCCCACCCCCAGGGAGATGGCGTTTTGCATCTCGGCCAGAATGTCGAAGAATTTGCGGATGCCGGAGGGCTGAACCTGCTGGATGCGCTGGGATAAAATCTGCTGGTAATTCATACGAAAATAAACTCCCTTTCCTGGGGAACCTGGGGCTGGAAAATCAGGTTTTTCTCCTTGTATTTCTTCAAAATGAAGTGGGTGGCGGTGGTGGTGACCCCCTCCAGGGTGGCCAGCCGGTTGCCCACAAAGGAGGCCACCTCTTTCAGGGTTTTCCCCGCGATGATGACCGTCAGGTCGTAGGCCCCGGACATCAGGTACAGGGACTGCACCTCATCGTACTGGTAAATGCGCTCGGCCACCCGGTCGAAGCCCTCCACCCGCTGGGGGGTCACTTTCACTTCAATCAGGGCGGTCACCGCCTCGGACTTGGCCCGATCCCAGTCCACGATGGCCTGATAGCCCAGGATGATTCCTTCTTTCTCCAGGCGGGCGCGCTCGGCGCGCACCTGCTCAACGGTCATATCCGCCATGGAGGCCAGCTGTTCGTCGTCCAGCGTGCAGTCCTGCTCCAGTAATTCCAGCAAGCGGTTCATATATTTTCCTCCTAATCACAGTTTCATGGTAAAAGCCTTCTCCATTATATACCCCTTTTGCGCAAATAGCAATGAAAAATCTGCGTGGGATGATAAGAGGCAATGATTGGAATATTGAGGGCAATAAAGCTCTTTCGGCAAATTACACAAAGAATTTGATATTTCCTATTGAAATCCGTCAGAAACTTTTGTATAATAAGGGTAGCGTGACCGGGGAACCCGTTGACGGGCTTATCGGAGCCCATGTGAAATACTTAGGGGGGCTTTTTGTGTCCAGCAGGTTATTTCAAAGTATGGTATTGCAGATGAAGACTTGCACCGACAGGTACATCGGTGTAATCGACGCGGAGGGTACCGTCGTCGCCTGCAACGAGCTGAGCCTGATGGGGGAGAGCTGGCCGGAGGCGGTGGCCGCCGTGGCTGCTGCATCGGGCGAGGCCGCGACCGTTTACCAGGGCCGCAGCTTCAAGCCCCTGTCCGGCATCGGCGCACAGTTCGACTACGTGGCCTTCGCCCAGGGAGAGGACGAGCAGGCAGGCCTGGTCTGCTCCATGGCGATGGTCGCTCTCAGCGGCGTGAACGCTTTTTACGAGGAAAAACATGACAGAGCCGCCTTTATGAAAAGCGTCATCTCCGATAACGTCCTGATGGGGGACATCTACGCCCGGGCCAAGGAGCTGCACCTGCAGGTGGAGGTTCCCAGGGTCGTGTTGCTGCTGCGCCAGCGCTCGGACATCGACGCCGCCGTGCTGGAGACGGTGCAGGCCCTGTTCCCAGACCGGCTGGCCGATTTCGTCCTGCCCATGACCGACACGGACATCGCCATCATCCACCAGATGCCGGAGAACGCCGAGAACCGGGATCTGTACAAGACAGCCAACCAGATTCTGGAGACTCTGACACAGGAGCGGGAGATGAACCTGGTCATCGGTATCGGCACCATCGTCTACCACATCCAGGATCTGGCCCGCTCCTACAAGGAGGCCCAGGTGGCCATCGACGTGGGCAAGGTGTTCGACACCGACAAGGAGGTCATCCACTACGAAAACCTGGGCATCGGGCGGCTGATTTATCAGCTGCCCACCACCCTGTGCGAAATGTTCCTCCAGGAGGTCTTTAAGAAGAACCCCATCAGCTCTCTGTATCCGGAGACGTTGTACACCATCAACAAATTCTTTGAAAACAATCTGAACGTCTCGGAGACCGCCCGGAAGCTGTTCGTCCATCGGAACACCCTGGTGTACCGCCTGGAAAAGATTAAGAAGCTGACCGGTCTGGATCTGCGGGAGTTTGATGACGCCATCACCTTCAAGGTGGCCCTGATGGTTAAGCAGTACCTGGTGTCCAGGGGCATCGACAACTGATACTGATTCTCAACGCGCTGCGCGCTGTAAAAAGCGCATTTGCGCGAATTCGCATGACAGCCCGCATCCGGAGAATATTTCCTCCCAAAACGCCCCTTCGTTTACACTTTCGACATACCTTTGCAATATTCTTTTGTTATACTCAAGGGCGGACGGCGGGAGCCGCCCCCCGTCCGCCGTACCGGTTTCCGGCGCATCAACCGCGCCGGAAATTCGTGTTGCCGCAATTTCTAAGGAAGGACTGATTAAATCGGCAAGAGCGGATGGCGAGAAATTTTGCG
>JAJPXI010000234.1 GCA_021205585.1 Oscillospiraceae bacterium | reverse complement strand
TCAGGAAAAGGCGCAAAAGCGCAGGCATACTTGATGTATGTCAAGCTTTTGCAACTGGAGCGTGAAGCAAATGTGCCGGGGGCACATTTGTAGCGTAAGCTGGACAGCTATGCTGTCCAGGTGACGGTTTCAGCGTTGCTCTTGTGCAAAATCATTGCCAGCCGCCGCAGACGCATTTAATCAGTGCTTCCTTAGAGGTTCCCTTTATAGAATTTTGATTTTTCCTCTTTACAAAGGGAAAAATAACTGATATAATATCTCTTGCCATTTGAGGATGGTATGCGTCCGTAGCGCAATGGATAGCGCATCAGATTCCGGTTCTGAGGGTTGGGGGTTCGAGTCCCTTCGGGCGTGCCAATGAAAAAAGCCTGTGAAACGTTGAGTTTTCAACGCTCTCGCGGGCTTCTTTCTTTTGCCGTTTTGGAAGATAAAGAAAAATATAACCGTGAAAATGCGGGTTTCTGCAGGCTTAAGCAATGCAGATGAAATTAAGCTCTTCAGGCGTATGAGTGGGTTGTAAAATCCGGATGAAGCTTTGGTACGCATGGTTTTTCTGCTATGATTAGTGTGACAAAAAACACGGTCAGAAAGCAGGGCACCAAAAATGCGCATCAAGGACATCATCCGGTCATTCGTTGGCACCGATAAAATCGTCTTGGAAGACGCCGATCAGGATGCCAAAACCAATGCAATAGTAATTCGTGGTCGACCTACAACTGGTGAACATCGGCATCGACGAGACCAGCTACAGGAAAGGCCACAAGTATATGACCGTGGTGGTTGACCACGACAAGAACGCCGCCGTTTGGTGTAGCGCCGGTCACGGGAAGGAAGTCCTCTCCCGGTTCTTTGAACAGCTAACACCTGAGCAAAGAGCCTCAATCCGTTGCGTTTCAGCGGATGGAGCTAAGTGGATTGCTTCCTGTGTGGAGGAATATTGCCCCAAAGCGAGGTATAGACCCCTTCCATGTGGTTTCCAGGGCTACCGAGGAATTGGATGAAGAACGCCGCAAAGCATGGGCAGAGACTCACAAGACGGCCAAGGCAGCCAAGGAAGCCCAGCCGAAACGGAAACGGGGTCGTCCTGCCAAGGGGGAGGTTGTTAACCCAGAGCAGAAAGAAGCGACAGCCCTGAAAAGTCTTCGCTATGACCTGCTCAAGAATCCGGAGAATCTGTCTGAAAACCAGAATGCTCAGTTAGAGTTTCTGACCAAGGCAAACCCTAAGCTCTACCGAGCTTACCTGCTGAAAGAGGGACTGCGGCTCGTATTCCAATCTGGCCCGGAGGGCGTTGTCGATGCCTTGAAGAAATGGCTGGGCTGGGCGCAACGATGCCGAATCCCGTCATCCCGTGAACTGCGAGCCAAGATTAAACGACACTTCCATGCCATTGTGTCGGCTGTTACTCACGGCCTTTCCAACGCTCGCATCGAGGCTACCAACAACAAGATTAAGCTCATTATCCGCACAGCCTATGGCTACCGGAATACTAAGGAACCGCTGATTAATTGAACAAATTCAGCCACTCCACCCATCACAATTGGAAATACGAGGGGAAAATCGGTCTGCTTGACTGCGCCCCCATCTGGCCCCTATGGGGTAGTGAAATCGAAGATTAAATCAGCGGTTCCTTAATCAGTCCTTCCCTAATTCACATTTTCTATGCAGTAAAAAATAAATGTTGCATTTTTGAAACGTCCGTGGTAAAATACTTATCTGCACGGGTTTGTTTCCCGAAGAGTTTATTTCAATCGGAGGAGGTGTTTGGTTTGCCGAATATTAAATCTGCCAAGAAGCGGGTTCTGGTGAACGGGACGAAGGCTGCCCAGAACCGGGCGAAGCGGTCGGAATTAAAGACGACCCTGAAGAAGTTTGACGCCGCCGTGGCGGAGGGCAGCCGCAGCGAGGCCGATTCCGCTTACAAGGCGGCCGTCAAGGCGGTGGACAAGGCGGCGCACTACGGCCTGCTGCACCGCAACAACGCCGCACGCAAAAAGAGCGCCATGACCATCAAGCTCAACAGGATGGCCTGACGCTGCGGGCCTGCGGCCCGGACGCACGTTTTGATTTCACCGAAAAAAGCTCCGAATATCCGCCAGCGCGGCGGCTATTCGGAGCTTTTTCTTCCAATGGGCGCTTATACCGATTCTCATGAAAAAGCGCGAAGCGCGTTGAGATATGAGGACGGGATTTTGAAGGCGCAGCCTTCAAAATCAGGCTGGGCGCCAGCCATATTTTCCATAAAAAAAGTGTTTTTTTGTGGAGAATCAATATTACAGCACATCGATCAGTGTCAAAAACAGCAGCACGAAGGCGGCCAGGGCCAGCACGCCCAGGATAATAAAGCCCACGCTGATCTTGCCGCCGCTCTCCTCCCGCCTGGGCACCAGCCCGCCCCGGCGCAGGGCGGTGACGATGGGCTTATACAGCAGCAGGGTCAGCGCGGCGTTGATGCCGCTTTTGGCCAGGTTGAAGGGCATGAACACCGTCATCATCATACCGGCCACCACGCTGCGCTCCACGCCCATATAGAAGGGCGTGATGATATAGTTCCACAGCATCATCATCCCCGTCATCACCACGATGCCGGCCCCCAGGCCCGCCAGGGTGCCCTTCTTGGTGCGCCAAAATTTGTACACCACGGCGGCGGGCACCACGAAGGAGCAGGTGGAGACGATGTTCATAATCAGCCCGTAAACTCCGGTGCTGGAGATGGTCAGCATCTCGATCAGGGACACCAGCACGGTGATGATTACGGCGGTCAGGGGGCCGAAGATAAACCCGGAGATGGCAATGACGGCGTCCTTGGGGTCGTAGCTCAAAAAGCCGGCCACGTTGGGGACGATTTTCCCGATGAGAACGGCCAGGAAGGCCAGGGCGACCAGCACGCCGGAGATGACGATTTGGTAAATTTTCTGGTGCTGCGTTTTCCGCGCCTGCGGCGCGGCGGTGGAGATGGAGGACATAAGAAAAACCCCTTTCAAAAATGTACCCTGAAGAAGCGGTGCCGTTCAGGTGTTACATCATGCAAGGAGCGCGACAGAACACATCTTCTTCCATCCAGACTTTCAGAGGCCCGTTTCCTCCGCATGGGAGGCGCGCGGCACTCAACTGTTGGTCCCGGAGTTTCGCCGGGTCGGCCACAAAGGTGGTTCGCGGACTGTAACCGCCAGTGGGGAATTTCACCCCGCCCTGAAGACATTCTTATTCAGTTGCATATACTCTACCACAGAATCGCCCTCTTGTCAAGGGGGAATTTTGGATGTCGCTTTATACTGAAATCTGATTAAAGGCAACACCGCACAGAGCGGCAAGAGTGAATTGCGAGTCAAATTTCCGTCAGA
>JAJPXI010000229.1 GCA_021205585.1 Oscillospiraceae bacterium | reverse complement strand
CACGCCGCCGCACACGGCTTTATATTTTGAACTGCATTGAAAAACCCCCGAAAACCCAACGTTTTCGGGGGTGTAGAAATTTGCAATTTTCTGTTTGAATTATCGCTTGCTGAACTGGGGCGCGCGGCGGGCGGCTTTGAGGCCGTATTTTTTGCGCTCCTTCATGCGGGGGTCGCGGGTCAGGAAACCGGCGGCCTTCAGGGCGGCGCGGTAGTCGGGGTTGACCTCCAGCAGGGCGCGGGCGATGCCGTGGCGCAAAGCGCCGGCCTGGCCGGACACGCCGCCGCCGGAGACGGTGGCCTCGATGTCCACCCGGCCCATCAGGCCCACGGTGTTCAGGGGCTGGCGGACGACCATTTTCAGGGTTTCCAGGCCGAAATAGTCGTCGATGTCCCGGCCGTTGATGGTGATGGCGCCGGTACCGTTTTCAAACAGGTGGACCCGGGCGACGGAGGACTTGCGGCGGCCGGTGCCGTAAAAATAAGGTCTTTTGCTCTTATACATGGTTCAATCCTCCTTAATCCTGCACCCAGGGCTCGGGCTTCTGGGCGGCGTGCTTGTGCTCGCCGCCCCGGTAGATTTTCAGCCGGGTCAGGGAATCCTTCGAGATGGTGTTGCGGGGCAGCATCCCCCGCACGGCCAGCATCATGGCCTGCTCGGGGCGGGTCTGCATCAGGGTGCGGTACTTGGTTTCCTTCAGGCCGCCCACCCAGCCGGAGTGGCGGCGGTAGTACTTCTGATCCAGCTTTTTGCCGGTCAGAACGGCCTTTTCCGCGTTCAGGACGATGACATAGTCCCCGCAGTCGGCGTGGGGGGTGTACTCGGGCTTATGCTTGCCCCGCAACAGGGTGGCGGCGGTGGCGGCGGTTTTGCCCATCGGCTTTCCGGCGGCGTCAAGGATATACCACTTGCGCTGGATGTTGCCCTTGTTTGCCATAAAAGTGGTGGTGGACATGGTCGCTTCTCTCGCTTTCTATGATAAAAATCATATTTTTCATAAAATCGCCCGCCTTTACAAGTGCGGGCAAAGTGTATTATAATACCTGGGGAGGCCGGTGTCAATCAAAATTTTCGATTTTTTTAATTGGTGGGAAAATATCTTTTGTTTTCTCCCCTGTTCGCCGGATCTCTCCGAAATTCTGAGTTTCATTTTTTCATCTGGAGGCGCTTATGCAGGAGATTTTAAGCCGGATGCGCCGCTGTATCGAGGACTACGATATGCTCCAGCCGGGGGACCGGGTGGCGGTGGGGGTGTCCGGAGGGAAGGACTCCCTGGTGCTGCTGGCCGCCCTGGCCCGGCTGCGGGAGTTCTACCCCAGGCCCTTTGACCTGGAGGCCGTCACCCTGGATCTGGGGCTGGAGGGGATGGACTTTTCCCCGGTGGCCGACTGGTGCCGCGGGCAGGGGATTCCCTATACCTTAAAGAAGACCGAAATCAGCCGGGTCATCTTTGAGGTACGCCGGGAGAAAAACCCCTGCTCCATGTGCGCCAAAATGCGCCGGGGGGCCTTAAACGGCGTTTTGCGGGAAAGGGGCATTTCAAAAGTGGCCCTGGGCCACCACTTTGACGACGCGGTGGAGACCTTTTACCTGAGCCTGTTCTACGAGGGCCGGCTGTCCTGCTTCCAGCCTGTGACCTATCTGGACCGCACGGGCGTCACCCAGATTCGCCCCCTGCTCTACTGCGGGGAGGGGCACATCCGCACGGTGGCCCGGCGGGAGGGCCTGCCGGTGGTGCCCAATCCCTGCCCCGCCGACGGGGCCACCAGGCGCCAGGAAGTCAAGGATCTCATCGCCCAGCTGAGCCGGCGCTATCCCCGCCTGAAGGACTACACCTTCGGGGCCATGCAGCGGCTGCCCCTGCCGGCGTGGGAGAAAATTTCCGGGCAAAATGAAAACAAGGAGTAATATTTATGGATATTGATACGCTTCGTATTTCCCTTCAAAGCGTCTGCGCCTACCGGGACGTGATGGAACAGCCGGTGATGGCCCAGGCCCAGGCGCTGCTGGACGGGCTGTGCCGGGAGCGGGGGGAGGAGGCGGCGGGGGCCTACGCCCGGCTGTTCTACCTGCTCCAGTCGGAGCGCTGCGCCGGCCTGGGGGACTGGCTGGGCCGCCAGCTGCGTTACAGCCAGTCCCCCTACCCCCTGCTGGCCGAGCGGGAGGGGGTGAACCCGGCGCTGGAGGCCGCCGCCCGCCGGGACGTGGAGATTTTCTCCGCTCTGGCCCGGCTGGACTGCGACCGACTGGCCGCCCAGATTGCCGCCCTGCTTCCCAGGGATGTTCGGGGCGGACTGTCCGGCCTGCCCCGTTGGAAGGCGGGGGCAAACTTCGACTTTGACAGTCTGACCACCTTCTACCGGCAGCACGGCACCGGGCTGTTCGCCCAGTACCGGGCCTTCATCTGGGAGAAGGGGCAGCTGCTGCCCGTGCGGGAGCCGGACGCCCCGGAACCCGGAGAGCTGCTGGGCTACGAGGCCCAGCGCAGGGCCGTGTGGGACAACACCCGCGCCCTGCTCCGGGGCCGCCCGGTGAACAACGTGCTGCTGTACGGGGACAGCGGCACCGGCAAGTCGGCCACGGTCAAGTCCCTGCTGGCGGCGCCGGGGTTTGAGGAACTGCGCATTGTGGAGCTGCAAAAGGAGGGTCTGGGGGACATGGCCCAGCTGCTCCGCCTGCTGGACCGCCGGCGGCAGAAATTCATCCTGTTCATCGACGATTTGGCCTTTGACCAGGACGACCGCACCTACTCCCTGCTGAAAACCATCCTGGAGGGCGGCCTGGAGCGCCGGCCGGCCAACATCGCCATTTACGCCACCTCCAACCGCCGCCAGCTGGTGCGCCAGACCCTGTCCGACCGGCAGGGGGACGAGATGGACGCCACCGAGACCATCCAGGAAAAAACCGCCCTGGCCGACCGGTTCGGCCTGCGGGTGGCCTTCCTTCCCTTGAATAAGGCGGAGTTCCTGGCCCTGGTGGACGGCCTGGCCGAACAGGAGGGCCTCCAGGTTCCGAGAGAGCAGCTGCACCAGCAGGCCCTCCAGTGGGAGCTGCGTCACCCCGGCCGCACACCCAGGGGGGCGCGGCAGTTCCTGTCCAGCCTGTCAAGGAAGGACTGATTAAATCGACAAGAGCGGATGGCGAGAAATTTTGCGACGAAAGAAGGCGTTGAAGCGCTGTGTGAATGGCCAATTCCTCTTTCGCGCAAATGCAGGGGGCGATGGCCGATAGGCACAGCCCCGCGCAAAAAGTGCAGGCATACTGTTCGCAGCCGTCTCCCGGCCAGCATAGCTGTCCGGCCTACGCTACCAATCGTAGTTTTGTTCTACCGGACCGACACCCGGCCAACATAGTTGTCCGGCTTACGCTAAGGAAGCACTGATTAA
>JAJPXI010000170.1 GCA_021205585.1 Oscillospiraceae bacterium | reverse complement strand
TAAACGCAACATATCAAATGCCGGGTGTTGCGTTTACTTTGGAAATTGAGGAATCCGGGCCGGGGCGAGTTTTTTTCATTTTAGGGGGTGACAAACCTGATTTTTCATTGTATAATGGAAAAACACCCATTTCGGCAGGCCCTGCCGCTGATGCTGAAATCTGATTAAAACAAGACATTGAAAATGGCTTGTTTTAATAGCCGTCGCAACGGCGTAGATTTCGCATGAGACGCCTTTTGAAGTGTCAACCGCGCTTTTGCGCGGCTCTTAGACACTTCAAAAGTTCAGATTAAAATGTCCCATTTTAATCTGAAGAGAGTATGAGAGGACGAGAGGCTATGGAACTTCAGGCGCAGATCGACGCATATTTTCAGGACAAGCGGGCCCTGCTGATCCAGGGGGTCTCCCGTCTGGTTTCCATTCCCAGCGTCCGGGGCGAGGCCCGGCCGGGGGCGCCTTTCGGCGAGGGGCCGGACAGGGCGCTGAAGGAGGCCCTGGCCCTGGCCGGAGAGCTGGGACTGAAGGCCGGGAACTATGAGGGCTACGTGGGCACGGTGGACTTGAACGACCGGGAGACCGCCCTGCACATCCTGTGCCACCTGGACGTGGTGGACCCGGGGGCCGGGTGGACCGTGACCGAGCCCTTCTCCCCCGTGGAGCGGGACGGGACGCTCTACGGCCGGGGGGTGGCCGACGACAAGGGCCCCGCCGTGGCCTCCCTGCTGGCCATGGCCTGTCTCCGGGATTTGAACGTGCCCTTAACGCGCAACGCCCGGCTGCTCCTGGGCACCGACGAGGAGAGCGGCAGCCGGGACATCGCTTACTATTATCAGCACGAGGACTTTGCCCCCTGCGCCTTCTCCCCTGACGGGGAATTCCCCGTCATCCACATTGAAAAGGGCCGCTACGCCCCCACCTTCTCCAGGCAGTGGGAGCCGGACGGCGGGCTGCCCCGGCTGGTGTCCTTCCAGGGCGGCGTCCGGCCCAACGTCCTGCCCGCCGACGCCGAGGCCGTCATCGAGGGACTGCCCATGCACCTGCTGATGCCCCGCGCCCAGCTGGGCACCCGGATCACCGGGGCGGAATACCGCCTGTCCCCCGCCGGGCCGAACCGCATCCGCATCTTCGCCCATGGCCGGGGGTGCCACGCCTCCACCCCGGAGCAGGGGCTCAACGGCATCACCGCCCTGCTGGAGCTGCTGGGGGTGCTGCCCTTCGCGGAGAGTGAGAGCAAAAACGCCCTCCACGCCCTGCTGGATCTGCTGCCCCACAGGGATACCACCGGCAAGGGCCTGGGCATCGCCATGTCCGACCAGGACTCCGGGGCGCTGACCCTGTCCCTGTCCCTGCTGGAATTTACCGAAAGCGGCGTTACCGGCACCCTGGACTGCCGCACCCCCCTGTGCGCCGACGAGCGCAACTGCCGCCGGCGGGCGGAAAAAGCCTTTGCGGACAAGGGCTTCTCCTGCCAGGGGGAGATGGCCCCGCCCCACCACACCAGCGCCGGCTCCCCCTTCGTCCAGACCCTGCTGGACTGTTATCGGAGCTACACCGGCCAGCCGGGGGAGTGTATCGCCATCGGCGGCGGCACCTATGTCCACAACATCCCCGGCGGCGTGGCCTTCGGGCCGGTGATGCCCGGCTTTGAGACCAATATGCACGGCCCGGACGAGCGCATCGGCGTATCCGATTTGCTGACCGCCGCTAAAATCTACGCCCTGGCCATCGCCCGGCTGTGTACCTGAACCGCCCGGAGGCCATCGGGCCGTACACCCTGAAGCAGGCCCCCGGCGTGTTCCCCCTGGGGGGCGACAGCCTGGCCCTGGGGCGCTTCGCCCAGGCGCGCCGGGGGGAGCGGGCATGCGATTTGGGCTGCGGAGGCGGCGTTCTGTCCCTGCTTCTGCTGGCAAGGGAATCCACTTTACATATCACAGCGGTGGAACTGGACGAGCCCTCCGCCCGGCTGGCGGAGGAAAATTTCCGCGCCAACGGCCTGGACGTGCGCCTTGTCCGGGGGGATTTGCGTCAGGCGCGGCGGCTGCTCCCCGGCGGCAGCTTCGATTTTGCCGTGTCCAATCCCCCCTATTTCCCCGCAGATGCCGGCCCCGTCGGCAGAGCGGGCCGCGCGGAGGTCAGCTGCACCCTTTCGCAGCTGTGTGAGGCGGCGGGCTGGCTGGTGAAAAACGGCGGGCGCTTCGCCTTGGTCTACCGGCCGGAGCGGCTGTGCGAGCTGTTTGCCGCCCTGCGGGCGCACGATTTGGAGCCAAAACGGATGCAGCTGCTCCAGGCGGGGGACAGGCCCCCCTCCGCCGTTTTGCTGGAGGCCTATAAGCAGGGCCGGCCCGGATTGCAGGTGCTGCCCACCCTGCTGCGATAAATCATCTTTATTTGCAAATGAGGTGTCTTATATATGAACCGTTCCCACCGCATCAGCTGCATTTACGGCATCGTGGCCAGCATGATTCTGGCCTGCCTGTTCCCCCTGTCCCTGGTGGGCTGTCAGCAGACCCAGGCGCTGGCCGGCCAGAGCTCCAGCCCGGAACAGACCCAGGAGGAGATCGAACCGGCTGTCAAGCGCGCCACCTTGACACAGCTTCGAGCCGCCGCCGCTTTGGAGGGAGAGGCGGGGGAGGACGCGCTGGAAGAGGAAGAAGAGGAGCAGGCCGAAGCGCCGCTGGTCGAGCCTGAGGAAGACGACCCGGAGCCGGTGGCCGCCTCCCGCCAGTCCTCTTCCGCCGCCACCACCGTGGTCTCCTCTCCAAAGACTGACACCGCCACTGCCACGGTTGTGACCACCGAGGTCACGGTGGAAACCGCCGGGGAGGAGACAGACGCCGGGGAGGACTCCGCTGGGGAAACCGCGGAGGATTCCAACGCCGGAGAGAGCGCCGGCGAGGCGCAGGACACGGCTTCCGACAGTACATCCGCTGACAGTACGTCCACAGGCAGTACTTCTGACAGCGCGGCTTCCGACAGCTCCTCTGACAGCGTTGCTTCTGATGGTTCTTCTGATACGGCTTCCGATAGTTCTTCTGACAATGTTTCTGACAGCGCGGTTTCTGATGGTTCTTCTGACAGCGCCGGTTCTGACAGCACATCTTCCGACAGCGCGTCCTCTGACAGTACATCCTCCGACTCCAGCAGCAGTTCCTCCAGCAGCACCACCACCGTCACCCAGCTGGTCTATCGGGGGAACACGCTGTCCATCCTGCCCACGGTGGACGTGAATACCTACGATACCTCCTGCTTCACCTACTACGGCTCCAGCCTCTGCCGCTACACCGGCGCGGGCTACACCAGCATGGTGGGCGTGGACGTGTCCAAATACCAGGGCACCATCGACTGGGACAAGGTGGCCGCCTCCGGGGTGGAGTTTGCCATCATCCGGGTGGGCTACCGGGGGTATACCGCCGGCTCCGTCAACCTGGACAGCCAGTTTTACACCAACATCGAGGGGGCTCTGGCCGCCGGGCTGAAGGTGGGGGTCTACTTCTTCTCCCAGGCCATCACCACCGCCGAGGCCAAGGAGGAGGCCCAGTTCGTCCTCTCGGCCATTCAGGGCTACAACGTCACCTTCCCCGTGGCCTTCGACTGGGAGCACATCGGCACCGCCAGCGCCCGCACCGACAACGTCAGCCGCTCCACCCTGACCGCCATGGCCAACACCTTCTGCTCCACCGTCCAGGCCGCCGGATACCAGACCAGCGTGTATTTCTACACCGATTTGGGCTATATGAGCTACAATCTGGAGGATTTGCCCTACTCCTTCTGGCTGTGCCAGTATTCCACCGTCCCCACCTTCTACTACAATTTTGATATGTGGCAGTACTCCAGCACTGGCACGGTGCCCGGCATCTCCGGCTCGGTGGATATGGATTTGTATTTCATCCCGACTACATAATACCACCACAGAAAGGCGGGAGGGCCATGGCGGGGCGGCTGTACCTGGTGCCCACTCCAATCGGAAATCTGGGCGATTTGTCCGCAAGGGCCGCCGAAGCCCTGGCCGGGGCGGACTTTATCGCCGCCGAGGACACCCGGGTGTCCCTGAAACTGCTGAACCATCTTGGGCTGAAAAAGCCTTTGACATCCTACCACCGGCACAACTGCGCCGACGCCGGCCCGGCCATCCTGCGCCGCGTTTTGGACGGCCAGACCTGCGCCCTGGTCACCGACGCGGGCACCCCCGCCGTCAGCGACCCCGGGCAGGAGCTGGTGGCACTGTGCGTCCAAAACGGCGTGGAGGTCATTTCCCTCCCCGGCCCCTGCGCCCTGATTACCGCCCTGACCGTCTCCGGCCTGCCCACGGGCCGGTTCACCTTTGAGGGCTTTCTGCCCACCAACAAGAAAAACCGACAGGCCCAGCTGGAAAGCCTTCTTGGTGAGACGCGCACCATGATTTTCTATGAGGCGCCCCACAAGCTGCGCGCCACACTGGAGGATCTGGCGGCGGCCTTTGGCCCGGAACGCCGGGCCGCCCTGTGCCGGGAGCTGACCAAGCTCCACGAGGAAATCTACCGCGCCACCCTAGGCCAGGCCCTGGAGCGCTACGACCAGCAGGAACCAAGAGGGGAATTTGTGCTGGTGGTGGAGGGCGCGGCCCCGGCCGCGCCGGAGGAAGTCTCCCCGGAGCTGGCTCTTGCGCGGGTCAGCCGGCTGCGGCGGCAGGGCCTGGGGCTGAACCAGGCCGTCAAAGCCGCCGCCCAGGAGCTGAGGATGCCAAAAAACCAGCTGTACAGCCTGGCCCTTGAAGCGGAAAATCAAGAGGAATAAACCGGGACAAAAGGGCTATCTTAAACACACGATTTGACACCGGTAAAAGGAGCGGCAATGATAGACGCAGCCATCATTGGCGGCGGCCCGGCGGGCCTGTCCGCCGCCATCAACGTCCGGGCAAGAAACCGCAGCGCCCTGATCCTCAGCGGCCCCCTGCTGGAAAATCCTCTGGCGCGGGCTCCCCGGGTGGACAACTACCCCGGCCTGCCCGACGTCAGCGGGGCGCAGTTGCTCCAGCTTTTGGAGGGCCACGCCCTGCGGAGCGGCGCGCAGCTGCGCAGGGGCCGGGTGCTGGCCGCCGCGGCGGTGGACGGGGGCTTCTATTTAAGCGTGGACAGCGACGTAATACAGGCCGGGGCGCTCATTTTGGCCATCGGTGCCCAGCGGGGGGACAAGCTGCCCGGCGAGGCGGCCCTGCTGGGTCGTGGCGTCAGTTGGTGCGCCACCTGCGACGGGGCGCTCTACCGGGGCCGGACGGTGGCGGTGGTGGGCCTGAGCGAGGGCGCGCCGGCGGAGGCCAACTACCTGCTGGGCATGGGCTGCCAGGTGATTTATGTGGCCAGGCAGGCCCCCCAGGGGCTGCTGCCGGAGATCCCGGCGGTGCTTGGGAAACGGATTGAAATTCAGGGGGAAAAGGCCGTCTCCGCCGTGGCGGTGGACGGCCAGATTCTCCCCTGCCAGGGGGTCTTTGTCCTGCGGCCCGGCCTGGCGGCGGCGGATTTGCTGCCCCAGCTGGAGCTCCGGGAGGGCTATGTGGCGGTGGATTCATCTATGGCCACCAATCTCCCCGGCGTGTTCGCCTGCGGGGACTGCACCGGCCCGCCTCTCCAGGCCGCCAAGGCCGTGGGCCAGGGCCTGGTGGCCGGGCAGAGCGCCGCCGCCTATGTATCCAACCATTAAGTTTTACAATTTTTATATTTTGTTTTGTAAGGAGTGGTTTTTGTATGTCCGTGACGCATTTGACCGAGGAGAGCTTTGACCGGGCCGTGGATCAGGGCGTGGCCCTGGTGGACTTTTGGGCCGACTGGTGTGGCCCGTGCAAAATGCTGGCCCCCACCATCGAGACCCTGGCCGGTCTCTACGAGGGAAGAGCCCTGATTGCTAAGGTGGATGTGGACGCTCAGAGCGCCCTGGCTCGCCGCTTCGGGGTGATGAGCATCCCCACCGTCCTGCTGCTGAAGGACGGGGCGGAGATGGATCGGCTGGTGGGCTTGATGCCCCTGGAGTCCTACGTCCAGACCCTGGACGAAATTTTGTAGCCTCCCCCTTCCCAACCGCATAAAGGGAACCTCTAAAAACAATTAGCACTCTCGCTACGAGAGTGCTAATTGTTTACACACTGTTCATGATTTTTCAGACGGGAATGCTTATACTATACTTAAAATAAAGGTTTGACAGAAAGGAGCCATTCCCATGAACGCCAATCATTTTACACAGAAGTCGTTAGAAGCCATCCAGATCGCCCAGGATCTCGCCCAGGAATACGGCAGCCCCCAGATTGAGCAGTGCCATCTGCTCTACGCCCTGCTACGGCAGGAGAACGGGCTAATCCCCCAGCTGCTGACACACATGGGCCTGACCCTCCCCTCCTTCGAGGCGGCGGTGCGGAACCAGGTGGAAAAAATGCCCAAGGTCTCCGGCGGCCATCAGGCCGGGCGGGTGTATGTGTCCGCCGACTTTGACAAAACCCTGCAAAAATCCGAGAGCGCCGCCCAGGACATGAAAGATGAATACGTCTCCGTGGAACATCTGCTGCTGGCCCTGGTGGAAACCGCCGGACGGGAGCTGAAGGAGCTGTTTCGCACCTACCAGGTGACGCGGGAGGGCATTTTGCAGGCGCTCAGCCAGGTGCGGGGCAGCCAGCGGGTGACTTCCGACAACCCGGAGCAAACCTATGATGCCCTGAAAAAATACGGCACCGACCTGGTGGAGCGGGCCAGGGAGAACAAGCTGGACCCGGTCATCGGCAGGGACGACGAGATCCGCAACGTCATCCGCATCCTCAGCCGCAAGACCAAGAATAACCCGGTGCTCATCGGGGAGCCGGGTGTGGGCAAAACGGCCATCGCCGAGGGCCTGGCCCAGCGCATCGTAAAGGGGGACGTCCCCGCCTCCCTCCAGGATAAAACCATTTTCTCCCTGGACATGGGCAGCCTGATCGCCGGAGCCAAGTACCGGGGGGAGTTTGAGGAGCGGCTGAAGGCCGTTCTCAACGAGGTGAAAAAGTCCGAAGGCCGCATCCTGCTGTTCATCGACGAGCTGCACACCATTGTAGGCGCGGGCAAAACCGAGGGGGCCATGGACGCGGGCAACCTGCTCAAGCCCATGCTTGCCAGAGGGGAGCTGCACTGCATCGGGGCCACCACCCTGAACGAGTACCGCCAGTATATCGAAAAGGACGCCGCCCTGGAGCGCCGGTTCCAGCCGGTGATGGTCAGCGAGCCATCGGTGGAGGACGCCATCGCCATCCTGCGGGGGCTGAAAGAGCGCTACGAGATCTACCACGGGGTCAAAATCCAGGACAGCGCCCTGATTGCCGCCGCCACCCTGTCCGACCGCTATATCTCCGACCGCTTCCTCCCGGACAAGGCCATCGACCTGGTGGACGAGGCCTGCGCCATGATCCGCACGGAAATCGACTCCATGCCCACAGAATTGGATGTCGTCTCCCGCCGCATCATCCAGCACGAGATTGAAGAAGCCGCCCTGAAAAAAGAGGACGACGCCCTCTCCAAAGAGCACCTGGCCGAGATCCAAAAGGAGCTGGCCGAGATGCGGGACGAGTTCAACGCCAAAAAAGCCCAGTGGGAAAACGAGAAAAACGCCATTGGCAAGGTACAGAAGCTGCGGGAGGATCTGGAGCAGGCCAACGCGGAACTGGAAAAGGCCCAGCGGGGCTATGATTTGGAGAAGGCCGCCCAGCTGCAATACGGGCAGATTCCGGCGCTGAAAAAGCAGCTGAAGGAGGAAGAGGCCGTGGCCAACGCCGGCAGAGAGCGCAGCCTGCTCCGGGACAAGGTGACGGAGGAGGAAATCGCCCGCATCATCGAGCGGTGGACCGGCATCCCCGTGGCCAAGCTGATGGAGGGCGAGCGGGAAAAGCTGCTGCACCTGGAGGACATCCTCCACCGCCGGGTCATCGGGCAGGAGGAGGCCGTGTCCCTGGTGTCCGAGGCCATCCTCCGCTCCCGTGCGGGCATCGCCGACCCGGACCGGCCCATCGGCTCCTTCCTGTTCCTGGGTCCCACCGGCGTGGGCAAGACGGAATTGGCCAAGACCCTGGCCGAAGCTCTGTTCGACAGCGAAAAGAACCTGGTGCGCATCGACATGAGCGAGTATATGGAAAAGTTTTCTGTCTCCCGGCTCATCGGAGCCCCTCCGGGCTATGTGGGCTATGAGGAGGGGGGCCAGCTAACCGAGGCCGTGCGCCGCCACCCCTACAGCGTGATTTTGTTCGACGAGGTGGAAAAGGCCCACCCGGATGTGTTCAATGTGCTGCTCCAGGTGCTGGACGACGGCCGAATTACCGACAGCCAGGGCCGCACCGTGGACTTCAAAAACACCATCATTATCCTGACCTCCAACCTGGGCAGCCAGTTCCTTCTGGACGGCATCGACGAGCAGGGGAACATCACCGACCAGGCCAGAAGCTCGGTCAACGAGCTGCTGCGCCGCTCCTTCCGCCCGGAGTTCTTGAACCGGCTGGACGAGATTGTCTTTTACAAGCCCCTGAGCCGGGAGAACATTACTGGCATCATAGACCTGCTGACGGCGGAGCTGAACCGCCGCCTGGGGGAAGAACAGCTGCGCGTGTCTGTCACGGACGCCGCCAGGTCCTTCATCCTGGACAGCGCTTACGACCCAGCTTTCGGCGCCCGCCCCCTGCGCCGCTTCGTCCAGCACACGGTGGAGACACTGATCAGCCGGAAGATTATCGCCGGCCAGGTTGCCCCCGGCGATTGCCTGAAGGTGGACTGCCGGGACGGGGCGCTGACAGTGGAGGTGGAAACCGCCGCCTGATACTCTCTTCAGGTTAAATGGGACATTTCAATTTGAACTTTTTGAAATGACAGGCAGGCCGGAACCGCAAATGGTTCCGGCCTGCCCACTGTTTTATCATCTTAATCGGATATGTTTACACTAAGGAAGGACTGATTAAATCGGCAAGAGCGGATGGCGAGAAATTTTGCGACAAAAGAAGGCGCAAAAGTGCAGGAATACTGTTCGCCGCCGTCACCCGGCCAGCACAGCTGGCCGGCCTACGCTACAAATGTGCCCCCGGCACATTTGCTTCACGCTGCGGTTTCAAACTTTTGCAACGCACTTTTGGCGGAAAAATTCCGCCAGCCGCCGCAGACGTATTTAATCAGTCCTTCCCTAAATCTCAATTCTTCAAAATCTTATTATGAAGAATCAGTATTACTCCCCGTAGGAGAGGATATACCAGTCCACCTGGGAAAAATCCTCGTCGGTGATGGCGTAATAGCCGTCGTCGTTCTGCTCCACATGGACGCTGACGGTCACCGGATCCAGGTAGCCGATGTTGTCCAGGCGGGCCTCCAGCAGATCCAGGATGAACTCCGCCCAGGCGGTTTCGTATTCCTCCTCGGTGGCGCTGGTGAAGTCGCTGACCGCCCAGATTTCCTCGTAGGCGGCGTCGTAGTCCTCGTCGATCATCTTCTGGAAAATGTCGATGGGGTCGATGGTCACGTCCACCACATAGCCCGTCTCGGTTTCGGACGCCTCCCCCACCTGATAGCTGGCGTGGCTGTAAATGCCGCACAGCAGCTCAAACAGCCGCTGGGAAATCTCCTCGCCGCACAGCTCCAAGTCGATGTAGAAATAGGAGGCGGCGGTGTCCATCTCGACCCAAACGCCATCCTCATAGTCCTGGCGGGCCTCCTCCTGGGTGGCGCTGACCAGCTCCAGGTAATCCTCCGAGGGCTGGCCCAGGTACACCACATCCAAATTGCCCTGCACCAGCAGCTGGGCATCCAGCAACGATGAGCTGAACAGGCCGCACCCGCCAAGCAGCAAGCTCAAAACGCACACCGCAGCCAGGTTCCGTATCCTACGCATATAATCTCCCTCTTCGTGCCAGGTCAAATCCAATCTGTATTGAAATTTTTCCCTTATAGCTCCCGCACACACAGATCTAATGCAGCTGCTATCACCTGGTCCATGTCATAGTACTTGTATTCTCCAAGCCGGCCGCCGAAGATGACATTTGCTTCTTGCGCTGCAAGCGCTTTGTACTGCGTATAGAGTGCGCTGTTCTTCTCGTCATTGACCGGATAGTAAGGCTCGTCCCCCGGCTTCCACTCTGAGGAATACTCCCGGCTGATCACCGTCTTGGGCAGATCATTTCCCTCGGCGTCCTTGCCAAATTCGAACCACTTATGTTCGATAATCCGCGTCCAGGGCGTCTCCCGGTCTGTATAGTTCACGGCGGCGTTGCCCTGGAAGTTGGGGGTGTCCAAAAGTTCGGTTTCAAAGCGGACGGAGCGGTACTCCAGATAGCCCAGGGCATAACCGAAGTAGGCATCGATAGGGCCGGTATAGACAACCTTATCCGCTACTGCGTCCAGCTCATTCTTATGCTCCAGATAATCTGTGTTCAATCTTACTTCTATTCCATCCAGAAGGTTCTCGATTAACTTCGTATATCCGCCGACAGGAATCCCCTGATATAGAGCATTGAAATAATTGTTATCGAAAGTCAGGCGCACGGGCAGGCGCTTGATGATAAAGGACGGAAGATCTTTGCAGTCACGTCCCCACTGCTTCTCCGTGTAGCCCTTAACCAGCTTTTCAAAGATGTCCCGGCCCACCAGGGAAATCGCCTGTTCCTCTAAATTTTGCGGTTCTCCCTGGATTTCGGCCCGCTGCTCGTTGATTTTGGCCTCCGCCTCCTGTGGTGTCACCACACCCCACATTTTGTTGAAGGTGTACATATTAAAAGGCATGGAATACAGTTCCCCGCGATAATTGGCCACCGGTGAGTTTGTAAAGCGGTTGAACTCAGCGAACCGCGTGATGTAATTCCACACCTTTTTATTGTTGGTATGGAAAATATGCGCCCCGTACCTGTGGACGTTGATACCCTCGATGCATTCCGTATAGATATTTCCGCCAATGTTTGGGCGCTTGTCCACAACAAGGACTGATTTTCCTTTTGCTTTCGCCTCGTGAGCGAAGACGGCTCCGTACAGGCCGGAACCCACTGCCAAATAATCGTACATTACGCATCCCCTTTTCTTATGAGTTAAGTTAAGGCAACACCGCACAGAGCGGCAAGAGTGAATTGCGTGTCAAATTTCCGTCCGAACAAGGCGTTGAAGCGCTGGCCGAATGGCCAATTCCTCTTTAGCGCAAATGCAGGGGGCGATGGCCGATAGGCCATGCCCATCGCAAAAAATACTGAATCAGAAGCGCCGTAAGGCGCGGGCACCCACGAGGGAGGAATTTCCATTCGCACAGCGCTTCAACGCCTTTTCCCGAACCAAACTAAAATCTTCTTCCATCCGCCCTTGTCGGCTTAATCAACGCTTCCTCAGCCTTTTCGCAATAAGCCGAAATGCATATCTATTATAGCTATTATGCTTGTTCATGTCAATGCAGTTTTCCGACAAAAATAATAGGGAACCTCTAGTGTTGCCTCAACGTCCAAAAGAAAGCGGGCGGCACAAGGCCGCCCGCTTCGCTTGATTTGATTTTGGGCTTACTCTGCCGGGGGTTCCTGGCCGCCGTCGTTGTCGACGCTCTCCTCCGGGGCGCTCTCCGGCTCGAAGTCCGCATCCTCCGCATCCCCGGCAATGTTCCCGGCGGCGCGGATGTCGGCGATTTTTTGCTTGTTGTACGCAATTTTTTCCTTGGAGGCAGCGATTTGCCGACATAGGGCGGCAAAGGCATCCTTCGGCTCGTTTTGGTGGGCGGCATAATACTGCCTGCCGATTTCCGTGTACGCCTTGCGAATTGAATCCTCCTCAGCGGCGTTGTTCAGGCGGAGTTTCGTGATTTCCGCCATCTCCCGTGTCCTGGCCACACCGGCTTGGGCTAAGTCGGTCACCTGGCTTTTAATTTCATCGAAGGTCATAAAAATCCCTCCACATCTTTTGATACCCTTATTCTATGCACTTTTCTCCCGTTTGGCAAGGGCTTTTCCAAAATGTTTACAAAAACTTAAAAGGAGCGCCGTCCTTCAGCCCAAAATTTCCTCCAGCGTGCCCAGAAAGGGATGCAGCTGCTCCTGGGTGCCGATGATGACTCGGAGCCGATCCCGGATTTCCTTACGCTCCCAGCGGTACACCAGGACACCCCGGCGTCTCTGTGTTGCCTAAGGAAGCACTGATTAAATGCGCCTGCGGCGTCTGGCGGAACTTTTCCGCCAAAAGTGCGTTGCAAAAGTTTGAAATACATGCAGTATTCCTGCACTTTTGCGCCTTCTTTTGTCGCAAAATTTCTCGCCATCCGCTCTTGCCGATTTAATCAGTCCTTCCCTAAGCGCCTGAATCTGCCATGTACCGAACGGTACACACGGTGGTGTGGAGGAGTAGCCGCCAAATAATGGCCAGCCGCCACTTGATTTATTCGTTTTGCAGGGCCTGGGCTTCGGCGATGGCCTTTTCCTGCACGGCGGGGGGCGCGTCCTCGTAGCGGACGAAGTGGTAGGTAAAGCCGCCCCGGCTCTGTGTCAGGGAGCGCAGGTCGATGGCGTAGGAGGCCATCTCACCCATGGGAACCTCGGCCTCGATGACCTGGTCGCCGTCCTCGTTGGGGTTCATGCCGGTGACCCGGCCCCGTCGCTTGTTCAAATCGCCGATGACGTCGCCCATATACTGGTCGGGCACCGTGACCTTCAGCTCGCCGATGGGCTCCAGCAGAACGGGGGATGCTTCGGGCAGGCCGGCCTTGTAGGCCAGCTGGGCCGCCGTCTTGAAGGCCAGCTCGGAGGAGTCCACGGGGTGGTAGGAGCCGTCGAACAGGGTGGCCTTCAGGTTGACCACCGGGTAGCCGGCCAGCACGCCGTGGAGCACGGCCTCCCGCAGGCCCTTTTCCACTGCGGGGAAGAAGTTCTTGGGCACCGCGCCGCCGAAGACCTCCTCGCAGAACTCCAACTCCTCGCTCTCCCCCGGCTCAAAGCGAATTTTCACGTCGCCGTACTGTCCATGACCGCCGGACTGCTTTTTGTGGCGGCCCTGAACCTCCACCTTTTTGCGGATCTTCTCCCGGTAGGGGACGCGGGGGGCGTTGAGCACGGCCTCCACCCCGAAGCGGCTTTTCAGCCGGGACACCAGCACGTCCAGCTGCATATCCCCGGTGCCGGTGACCACCATCTGGTGGGTCTCCGCGTTGTTGACCACGGTGAAGGTGCGATCCTCCTCGTTCAGCCGGGTCAGGCCGGCGGCCACCTTGTCCTCCTGCCCCTTGGTCTTGGGGGAGATGGCCATGGCGTAGTTGGGCTCCGGGTAGTCCGGGGGGGCCAGCTTGATGACCTTCCGGGCGTCGCACAGGGTGTCCCCGGTTTTCACCTTGTCCATCTTGCCGATGGCCCCGATGTCGCCGCAGCCCAGGGATTTGACCTCGGTGGCCTTTTTGCCCTTGAGGGTATACAGGCGGCCCAGCTTTTCCGGCTGACCGGTGGAGGCGTTGACCATCTGGGCATCGGCGCTCAGGTGGCCGGAGATGACCTTCACATAGGAGTATTTTCCGTACTGGTCAGAGGCCGTTTTGAACACATAGGCGCAGGGGGCCGCCTCCGGGGAGACGATGAACTCCTCCGGCTCCCCGTCGCTGTTCTCCCCCTCCAGCAGGCCGCCCTCCAGGGGGTTGGGCAGCAGGTTGACGATGGCGTTGAGCAGCTGCTTGTTGCCCAGGCCGGTGACGGCGCTGCCGCACAGCACGGGCACCAGGGACAAATCCTTAATGCCCGCCTTCAGGCCGGTCAGCATCTCGGCGTAAGTAAACTCCTCGCCGGAGAAGTATTTGTCCATAAACTCCTCGCTGGTCTCGGCCACCGACTCCCGCAGGGCTTCATACAATTTCTCCACCACGGACAGCTTATCCTCCGGGATTTCAATCTCCTTGGAGTGGCCGGTCTCGTCGGCGGTGAAGGCGTTTTTGTGCAGCACGTCCACAATGCCGGTGACCCGCTTGTCCTCGTCCCAGATGGGAATAATCAGGGGGGCCACGGCCTTGCCGAAGCGCTCTCGCAGCGCGTCATACACGGCGTTAAAGTCGCCGTTTTCCTCGTCCAGCTTGGAAATATAAATCAGGCGGGGCATTTTGCTCTTGGCCATGCGCTTCCAGGCCCGCTCTGTGCCCACGGCAAGGCCGTCCTTGGCCGAGCAGACGATGATGGAGGATTCCGCCGCCTGCAGCGCCTGCATCACCTCGCCGGAAAAGTCAAAATAGCCGGGGCAGTCCAGCAGGTTGATTTTCGTCCCGTTGTACTCAACGGGGGCCACGGACATGGAGATGGAAATCTGGCGGCGGGTCTCCTCCGGGTCGTAATCGCACACGGTGTTGCCGTCGGCCGTCCGGCCCTGCCGGTCGGAACCGCCGGTCACATAGAGCAGGTTCTCCACCAGAGAGGTCTTTCCGTTCCCCCCGTGCCCCATGACACAGACGTTGCGGATGTTTTGTACAGAGTAGCTCATGCTCGTCTCTCCTTATCAGCGAAAAGCGCCGGCGCGCCGGCCTTTCCGCAAAATCTGCCCCTGGGCGGGGGCGCAGGGGTGAAAAAATCCGTCCACAGGGGTGCCTTGGTAGTAATTATACACGAAATTTTCAAATCTGACAACCACCGATTTGTGAAAAAACGGGACGTTAAAAAAGGGGACATACTCTCCTACGTCGGGCGCATATGCTATTCCCAGGGAAACACCCAGGACGGAACGGCGGAGGGCGGACGGGATGCAAAAGAGGATCGAGCCCCGGCGGCGGGGGAAAAGGACGGGCGGAAAAGAAAGCGCTCAGGGGCGCGGGGCGCGGCGGCGGCTGGCCCAGCTGCTGGTGTGCGCCGCTCTGTTAGCCGTGGTACTGGCGGGAAAGGGCCTGGCCCCGGAAAAGCTGGCCCAGTCGGGGCAGGATTTGCTGGACATGATGCAGACAGACGCCGACTTCCAAAGCGCTTTTGCCAGCCTGGGGCAGTCCATCGCCCAGGGGGAGCCGGTCTGGACATCCCTGGGCGAGCTGGCCAGGGAGGTGTTCGGCGCGCAGACGGAGGAGAAGGCCGTCCTGTTCTGGAACAGCGGCCCCGCCGTGCAGGCGGCCCTGGCCTATATGCGCGCCGGGGGCGACCCGCTGTCCGTCCTGGGACAGCTAAACGCCGGAGCGGAGAGTGCGGCGCTGGCCGCACTGCCGGAGGATGCCGTCATGGACTATGTGGAGCTGGATCTGGAGGAG
Organism: Oscillospiraceae bacterium; assembly: GCA_021205585.1. GTDB lineage: Bacteria > Bacillota > Clostridia > Oscillospirales > Oscillospiraceae > JAJPXI01. The sequence goes on along the minus strand of JAJPXI010000170.1, from coordinate 6,695 downwards.
ACGGCCACGCCGGTTTTCGGCGCGGTCACCTCCTCCTTCGGATATCGGGCGGATCCGGCCACCGGGGCCCGGCGCTTTCACTACGGCGCGGACATCGCGGCGGAAGAGGGGGCGCCCATCCTGGCCTTTGCCGCCGGGACGGTGACGGCGGCGGGAGAGGACGAGACCAGCGGCCTTTACCTGCGGCTGGAGCACGAAAATCAGGTAGAGACTTTTTACTGCCACTGCAGTGCCCTGTACGTCCAAACCGGGGACGAGGTGGCGGCGGGCCAGGCCATCGCCGCCGTGGGCCAGACCGGCAACGCCACCGGCCCCCACCTGCACTTCGCCATTCAGTGCGGCGGCGTACATCTTGATCCGGAGTATTATATTGAAACGGCCTGTTAAGGACTTTTCCTTTACATGTTCCGCCGGCTTTCTCCTGATGGCGGCGGCCCTGCTCTACCTGGACGGCCAGGCCCTGGCGCTCCAGGGGGCCCTGGCCTGCGCCCTGCACGAGCTGGGCCACTGGCTGGCGATACGACGGCTGGGGGGACGGGTGTACCGGCTGCGGCTGACTTTGGTGGGGGCGGAGATGAGCCTGAATCCCCGCTATCCCCTCTCCTATTGGCGGGAGGCCCTGGCGGCCCTGGCCGGCCCCGCCGCCAGTTTGCTGTGTGCCGCCCTGGCCGCTCGGTGGGGGCTGTACCTGTTCGCCGGGGTAAATTTGTGCTACGGTCTGTTCAACCTGCTGCCCATTTACCCCCTGGACGGGGGGCGCTCGCTGCTGTGCCTGCTGTCCAACTTCGGCCTGACGGGGGCCGAGCGGGCGGCCCACTGGACGTCGGTGGTCTGCTCCGGTCTGCTGCTGGGGCTGGGCTGGACGGCCTGGAGCCGGTGGGGCAACCCCACCCTGCTGTGCGCCGCCCTGTGGCTGGCCATCCGCGCTCTCCGGGCCGATTGATATGAGCGGGGCTGAGGCAATATTTGTCTGATGCCATCCATATTCTTCATAAAAGGGAGCATCTTTTTTTGAAGAATCAGTATTACAACGCCCCCCGTGCGCCTGGCGCACGGGGGGCGCTGTAAATGGACTGTTGAGGTTTTTCGGGGCGGCGGCTACTGGGCCAGGGACTCCAGGTCGACGGCATAGCCGTTGCACAGGTAGCGCACCAGGCGGCTGGTCAGCAGCTCCAGGGACTGGCTGTCCGTGCCGGTGACGGCGAAGCCGGCGTACAGGCCGCCGGTCTGGAAGCTGACCCAGCGGGTGGTGGAGCCGTCCTCCCAGTCGGCGGCGACGGCGGACACCTCCGCGCCGTAGACGGTGTTGGATACCGCCTCCGGGTAGACATAGTCGGTGACGCTGGAAAGCGCCTGGGGGGACAGGGACAGGGTGAAGGAGGAACCGTCAGCGGCGCTGCCGGACAGCTCGACCAGGTAAACCGAGCCGTCCCCGTCATAAGCCGCGTAACCGCTGAGGGAGGCGGCGTCCCAGTCCAGGTGGGTCAGAATGGCGTCCTCCCCTCCAAGCAGGCCTGCGATTTCCTCCCCGGTCAAATCCCGTTCCAGGCCGCTGTCGGACAGGGGCGTGCCAATGTCTGCCACGTAGTCTGTCCAGCCGTACTCGATAACCTGAAGGAGATAGTAGACAGCATACTCTCCGTCTGTCACCTCGTAGCCGCCGAGAAAGGCAGGCTCGCTGGTTTCGGCCGAGGCGGTGTCGCCGTCGGCGTCGTCGCAGCCGGCAAGGTCGCCGTCGAATGTGCCTGTCTCCATGGTATCCACGATGCCGGACTCGGCGCCGTCCATGCTGACGCCGCCCAGGTTCAGTTGACCCAAGCCATAAGCCCCCAGGCCCACCGCCAGTACGAGGGCTGCCGCGATTGCACCATATTTTTTCCAGGGGGCCTTTGGCTCCGGGGCGGTCAACTCCAACAGGCGCTGGTGGAGGGCGGGGGAGACCTCCACGCTGTCCATATATTCCACATAGTGTTTCATATTGTCTCCTTTCCCGATGGGGGCTGCGAATCGGAAGGGGGGCTGTCCTCCTCAGTGAGATACCGCCGCAGGGCCGCCCTGGCCCGAAACAGATGGGAGCGCACCGTGCTGGGGCGCTGGCCCAGGATGGCGGCGATTTCCTCTGTGGTGTAGCCCTGGTAATAGTGCAGGTGGACGGCGGCGCGCTGGTTGGGGGGCAGGGCGAAAACAGCCTCCACCAGTTCCCGGCTGTCCTCCCTGGCGGGATAGATGTCCAGCAGCTCCTCCACCGGGTGGCGCTTCCGGGCGCGCAGGCGGCTTTTGCAGCCGTTGGCCGTCACCTTCAACAGCCAGGCCCTGGCGTGGTTCTCGTCGTGAAATTCGGGACGTTTTTCCAGATAGCGCAGGAATGTGTCCTGCACCGCGTCCTCGGCCTCCGGGACGTCTCCCAGAATGGCCAAGGCCGCACGGAACAGTGTGTTTTCATGCTGCGCAACGAGCGCTTCTAACCGGCCGGTCTGTTCCATCGTCCTCCCTCCTTTGCTGCTTATTACACGCCCGGAAGGGGCGGATTGTTGCAGGGAAGATAAAATTTTTTTGCACCAGGGCGCAAACAGGCCCGGCCCCTCTCAATCCTGAGGGGGGGCCGGGCTGTTTTGAGACTGCCGCAGGGCGGCGAAGAACCCCTGCAGCAGATCTGCGGACTGCTGCTGGAGGGGCCCCCGGTGGAGGGTGGGGTGGTGGTTGAACCGCTCCTCAAACAGGTTGAGTACCGAGCCACAGGCCCCCGCCTTTTCGTCCTTGGCGGCGTAGCGCACATGGGGGATGCGGGCGTTGAGAATGGCCCCGGCGCACATGGGGCAGGGCTCCAGGGTGACGTACAGGGTGCAGCCGGGCAGCCGCCAGGAGTCCAGGGCTTTGCAGGCCTGGGCGATGGCCTCCACCTCGGCATGGGCCAGGGCGCTGTGGTCGGCCTCCCGGCGATTGCGGCCCCGGCCCACCACCCGGCCGTCCTTGTCCACGATCACGCACCCCACAGGCACGTCTCCGGTGTCCAGGGCCAGCCGGGCCTCCTCCAGGGCCAGGGCCATATAGTCTTCATGGTTCATGGCGTTCTCTCCTTTTGATCTGCTCTGCGCCGCCGTTCTCTCCGCCGCCTGACGGCCTTGTCCAGCTCGCAGATGGGCACCGGGGCCGCGGCCAGAGCGAGGACGGCCAGCCACTGCCCTCCAGTCAGAAAGACCACGGAGAACAGCCGCTGAAGGGGCGGCAGGCACAGCACGCTCATCTGCATGGCAAGGCCGATGAAAAATGCCTCCAGCATGGCCTTGTTGGAGCCCAGGCCGATTTGGAACAGGGAGCGCTCCTCGCTGCGCACGTCAAAGGCGTGAAACAGCTGGCTCAAGGTCAGGGTGGCAAAGGCCATGGTGTTGGCGGCGGCGGCGCTTGCAAACACATGGGCCCCCAGAAGCCAGGCTCCCAGGGTCAGCCCGCCCACCATACAGCCCTGCCACAGCAGGCGCAGGGCAAAGGGCCGGGTGAACAGGGCCTCCCCCGCCGGCCGGGGGGGACGATCCATCACATCCCGCTCCACCGGCTCCATCCCCAGGGCCAGGGCGGGCAGGGAGTCGGTGACCAGGTTCAGCCACAGCAGCTGCACCGGGGTCAGGGGCATCTGGGGAAAGTTCAGGGCGGTGGCGGCGGCGATGGTCAGGATCTCCCCGATGTTGCAGGAGAGCAGGTAGTGGATGGCCTTTTTGATGTTGGCGTAAATGCCCCGGCCCTGCTCCACGGCGTGGACGATGGTGGCAAAATTGTCATCGGTCAAAATCATCTCGGCGGCGCTTTTGGCCACGTCCGCGCCGGAGCCCATGGCACAGCCAATGTCGGCGGCCTTCAGGGCCGGAGCGTCGTTGACGCCGTCGCCGGTCATGGCCGCCACATGACCCCTTTTCTGCCAGGCCTGGACAATGCGCATTTTGTGCTCTGGGGAGACGCGGGCGTACACCGAAAACCGCTCCACTTCCTGCTCCAGCAGGGCCTGGGACATAAAGTCCAGCTCCTCCCCGGTGACGGCCAGATCCCCCTCCCGGAGGATGCCCAGCTCCCCGGCGATGGCCACGGCGGTGGCCTTGTGGTCGCCGGTAATCATCACCGGGCGGATACCCGCCCGGCGGCACCGCTCCACCGCCAGCCGGGCCTCCGGCCGGGGCGGGTCAAGCATCCCGGCCAGGCCGGCGAAGGTCAAATCCTTTTCCAGCTCCAGGCTTGTCAGCGCCTGGGGCAGGCGTTCCATGTCCTTGTAGGCCATGGCGATGACCCGCAGGGCCCGCCCGGCCATGTCCAGGTTGGCCCGCTCCGCCCGCCGGGCCAACTGGGCGTCCATGGGCCGGGGCTCCGGTGCCAAAATCCGGGTGCAGCGGGCCAGCAGCACGTCCGGGGCCCCCTTGACCAGCACCCGGAAGCCGCCGCCGGGCAGCTGGTGGACGGTGCTCATCAGCTTGCGCTGGGAGTCGAAGGGCAGCTCCCCCCGGCGGGGGAATCGGCGCTCCAGGGCGGCCCTGTCCAGCCCCTCGGCCTGGGCCAGTTCCGCCAGGGCGGTTTCGGTGGGGTCGCCGGAGAGCTTTCCGTCCACCGTGCGCACGTCGCTGCACAAAAGGCCGATTTCCAGCGCCTGCCGCCGCGCCCCGCCCGCCGTCCACACCTGGGAGACGGACATTTTGTTCTGGGTCAGAGTGCCGGTCTTGTCCGAGCAGATAACCGAGGCACACCCCAGGGCCTCCACCGAGGGCAGTTTTTTAACAATGGCCCCTCGCTTGGCCATCCGCCGCAGGCCCAGGGCCAGCACGATGGTGACGATGGCGGGCAGCCCCTCCGGAATGGCGGCCACCGCCAGGGAGACGGCGGTCAGGAACATATCCAGCATGGCCCGGCCCCGGAGCAGTCCTACCCCAAAGGTGACGGCGCACCCCAGCAGGCACAGAAGGGACAGGGTTTTGGACACCTCGGCCATCCGTCGCTGCAAGGGCATTTCAGTCTGCTCCGCAGCGGTCAGCAGCCCGGCGATGCGGCCCATTTCAGTGCGCATCCCCGTGGCGGTGACGGCGCAGACCCCCCGTCCGGCGGTAACCACCGTCCCCGCCAGCACCAGGTTGACCCGATCCCCCAGGGCGGTCTCCGGGGGCAGGGCCACATCGGCCCGCTTGGCCACAGGGACGGATTCCCCGGTCATGGCCGACTCGTCGGTTTTCAGCCCGGAGCAGCGGAGAAGATAGCCGTCCGCCGGCACCAGATCCCCCGCCTCCAGCAGCACGATGTCCCCCGGCACCAGTTCCTCCGCCCCCCGCCGGACAGGGGCGCCGGAGCGAAGCACCTGGGCGGTGGGTGCAGCCATGCGCCGCAGGGCCTCCAGGGAGCGCTCCGCCCGGCCCTCCTGGACGATGGAGATGACGGCGTTGGCCGCCACAATCAGCAAAATGATACCCGCGTCCATCCAGTCCTGAAAGCCGCTGGCCGCCAGGGAGAGGGCCGCCGCCCCCAGCAGGACCAGAATCATCGGATCCTTCAACTGGCTGAAAAACCGCTTGGCCAGGCTGTCCTTTTTTCGCCGCTCCAGGGTGTTGGGGCCGTACCGCTCCAGACGCTGCCTGGCCCTGGCCTCGCTCAGGCCCTGATGCAGGCTTGTCTCCAATTCGGACAGCACCTGGCCGCCGTCATAGCTGTGCCACTGGGTCATAGTTTGTCCGCTCCTTCTTGATGATGTAGATAGTCCCCAGTATATGCAGGGGCATCAAAAAAAAGAAGCGGGATAGAAAACAGACGCCGAAAGAACCGGCGTCTCTGTGGTTAGGGAAGCGCTGATTAAATCGGCAAGAGCGGATGGCAGAAGATTTTGGTTCAGGAAAAGGCGCAAAAGCGCAGGCATACTTTGTGTATGTCAAGCTTTTGCAACGCATTCCTGGGCCGAAAGATTCTGCCAGACGCCGCAGACGTATTTAATCAGCGCTTCCTTAGAACGTGAGCACTCCCAGGTGTTCCAGGAGAATTTTCACGCCCATCAGGATTAAAATGCACCCGCCGGCAATCTTGGCGCCCCGCTGGCAGCGGCTGCCCAGGAAGCTCCCGGCCCAGACACCGACGGCGGACAGCACAAAGGTGGTGCAGCCGATGAAGGAGATGGCCGGGAGGATGCGCACCTGGAGGAAGGCGAAGGTCACGCCTACGGCCAGCGCGTCGATGCTGGTGGCCGCTGCCATGGGCAGCATCTGCCGCCAGCCGAAGCCGTCGCCCGCGTCCTCCTCCTGGCGGCCAATGCCCTCCCGGAGCATATTGACACCCAGGAGTACCAACAGCAAAAAGGCGATCCAGTGATCCACGCTCTCGATGGCCGACTGGAACCGGCTGCCCAGCAGCCAGCCCAGCAGGGGCATCAGGGCCTGGAACCCGCCGAACCACAGTCCGGCGCACAGGGCGTGGCGCAGCCGCACCCGAGGCACCGAAAGCCCCTTGCAGGCGGACACGGCGAAGGCGTCCATGGACAGCCCCACCGCCAGCACAAACAACTCCCAAAGGCCCAAAAGCCTCGCCTCCTGTCGGCGCACACATGATAAAATGAGAGGAAACCGGCCCTGCGGCCTTTTGGGGGCCGCAGGGTCAGACAAGCATACATAGGCCGCAAAGGTTAGGGGAAGGACTGATTAAATCGGCAAGAGCGGATGGCGAGAAATTTTGCGACAAAA
>JAJPXI010000121.1 GCA_021205585.1 Oscillospiraceae bacterium | reverse complement strand
TGGCGGAAAAGTTCCGCCAGCCGCCGCAGACGTATTTAATCAGTGCTTCCTTAGATGCAGTGGGAAACTGGATCAGTAGCTCACGCCCTGCCACAGCATGGCGTCGGCCACCTTCAGGAAACCGGCGATGTTGGCCCCGGCTACCAGGTTGCCGGGCATTCCGTACTCCTCGGCGGCGGAGGCGGCGGAGGCGTAAATGTCCTTCATAATCTGGTGCAGGCGCTGGTCTACCTCCTCAAACGTCCAGTTCAGGCGCATGGAGTTCTGGCTCATCTCCAGCCCGGAGGTGGCCACGCCGCCGGCGTTGGCGGCCTTGGCGGGGCCGAAGGGAATCCCAGCGGCCTGGAACGCGGCCACCGCCTGGGGCGTGCAGGGCATATTGGCCCCCTCGGCTACAAACTTCACGCCGTTGGCGATCAGGGCTTCGGCGGCCTGGCCGTCCAGCTCGTTCTGAGTGGCGCAGGGCAGGGCCACGTCGCAGGGCACCGTCCAGATGCCGGCGCAGCCCTCCACATAGCGGGCGGAGGGGACGAAGTCCAGGTAGGTCTTGATTCTGGCCCGGCGAACCTCCTTGATCTCCTGGATGACCTGGTAGTCGATGCCGTTGGGGTCGTAGATGTAGCCGTTGGAGTCGCTCATGGCCACCACCTTGCCGCCCAGCTGGGTGGCCTTCTGGTTGGCGTAGATTGCCACGTTGCCGCTGCCGGAGATGACCACGGTTTTGCCCTGGAAGGAGTCGTTGGCGGCGGCGAGCATCTCGTTGGTGAAGTAGCACACGCCGTAGCCGGTGGCCTCGGTGCGGGCCAGGGAGCCGCCCGCACCCACCTTCTTGCCGGTCAGCACGCCGGTAAACTCGTTGCGCAGGCGCTTATACTGCCCGAACAGATACCCGATTTCCCGGCCGCCCACGCCGATGTCCCCGGCGGGCACGTCGGTGTCGGGGCCGATGTGGCGCTGCAATTCCGTCATAAAGGACTGGCAGAAGCGCATGACCTCCCCGTCGCTCTTGCCCTTGGGGTCAAAGTCGGAGCCGCCCTTGCCGCCGCCCATGGGCAGGCCGGTCAGGGAATTTTTGAAAATCTGCTCGAAGCCCAGGAATTTGATGACGGACAGAGTGACGGAAGGGTGTAGGCGCAGGCCGCCCTTGTAGGGGCCGATGGCCGAGTTGAACTGCACCCGGAAGCCCCGGTTGACCCGGACCCTCCCGGCATCGTCCACCCAGGGGATCCGGAAGCAGACGATGCGCTCCGGCTCCACCATGCGCTCGATGACCCCCTGCTCCAGCAGCTCCGGCCTCTGCTCCACCACCGGCTCCAGGGACTCCAGAACCTCCAGGACGGCCTGGAGGAATTCCGTCTCGTGGGCGTTCCTGGAGACAAGCCCGTCGTAAATTTCCCGCAGTTGTACGTTGTTCAGTGACATGATAAGCAAACTCCTTTGTTTGTTATTTTGGGAAGGACTGATTCAATCGACAAGAGCGGATGGTGAGAAATTTTGCGGCGAAAGAAGGCGTTGAAGCGCTGTGTGAATGGCCAATTCCTCTTTCGCGCAAATGCAGGGGGCGATGGCCGATAGGCACAGCCCCGCGCAAAAAGTGCAGGAGTACTTTATGTACTTCAAACTTTTGCAACGCGCTTTCGGCGGGAAAGTTCCACCAGCCGCCGCAGGCGCATTGAATTCGTGCTTCCCATGGTATGCCTTTCTTATTATAGACTTGCGCCGGAGGTTTTGCAAGCGCAAATCTGGGAAATTGCACAGCTTATAAAATGTTGAAAAACTTTGTGCAAAATATCCATTGCAATCAAACGAAAAAATGTGTTATAATTATCAAACTGAAAATGACATAATAAGCACGACACACGTAGTACCATTCGGTATGTAAATCTGATTACGGAACAGAAACGTTTTCAGAGACATACGGAATGTACTGCGTGGTTTTTGTTTATATGGCGCTTTCAAAAACACATTATGGAATACTGGAGGAATTTTTTATGTCAGGAAACCGATTTCAAAGAATAATCTTTGCCCTTCTGACGGTCATTGTCACCGTGCATGGCTATGTGTTTTACAGCCTGTACGTGGTAAATGGCACCACACTTATGGAGGTTAATCAGGCAAGCGGCGTACTTGCTGCCATCCGTGCACAGGGCGGCGTCTATATATTTGGCCGTTTTATGCCGATCTGGGCAGTGATTTTAATCGAATTCTGCTTTGCCTATCTGCTGGAAATCGTGATGGGGCAGCCAAGCTCATATAAATTGGCGTGCAGGGTATTCAATCCCCGTGAAACGCATCCCGTCCTCTTTGAAACTGCCATCATCTGCACAACGGTGGGATTGATGTGCCCCGCGATGAGCTTTATTGCGGCATGGCTGTATTATCCCTATTATGAAGGATTTTCTATCATTACATTGTTGGCAAACTGGGTGAAGCTTGTGTGCTTTAATTTCCCGTTCGCCTTTTTCTCACAACTGTTTTTTATTCAGCCCCTGATCCGTACAGTTTTTAAGATTCTCTTCCGAAAGGATAATACTTCCCGTAAGACTGTGCAGGGTGCGTGAGAGAAATTCCATTTCGGTGCTGCCTTAGAGGTTCCCATTATTCTTTCTTCCCCAGCTTCCGCCGGTTGCCCTGGGGGTCCACCACATAGGTGTTGTCCAACTGGGCGGTCAGGCTGGCCTTCACGCTGTCCAGGTAGCGGCGGCGCAGGTCCGCCTGTTCCCGGCGCTCCCGGTCTGTCAGGCCCTCTGGGGTTTTGGACTTGCGTGCCAGCTGGTTGATGCGCTCGATGTCCTGCTGTGTCATCATAAATACCGCTCCAATTCCGCCATGACCCGGCCCTTTTTGGACTGGCCGGTCACGGCCTTGACTACGCACTTCCTGCTGCCCCGGCAGGAGATAACGTCCCCCTCCGCCACCGGGTGGTCGGGCTTGGTGCACTCCAGATGGTTCAATGTGACCCGCCCGGAGGAAATCAGGGCGGCGGCCTTGCTTCGGGAGAGGGAGAAGCCGGAGGCCGCCACCGCGTCCAGGCGCAGGGAGGCAAAGGTGTCCCGAATCAGCTTCACCTGGCGCTCCGGCGCCTCCAGTTGTTCCAGTTCCATGGGGGCGCACTGTACCGGCCAGCGGCCCACCTGTTCCAGCTGGGAGGTGATGATGCCCGCCGTCTCCCGCAGAACCACCGCCTGGCACCGGCAGTCCCGGCACAGCAGATCCCCCACCTTCTCCCGCGTCAGTCCCAGGCCCAAAATGCTCCCCAGCCAGTCCCGGTGGGACAGATGGGCGGCGGCGGGGGCGGTTAAATTCAGGGCGGCCAGGGGGTCGTCCCCGGCGTGCCAGTCCTCCTCCTCCAGCCAGTCGGGGAGAAAGACGCACACCGCCCGCTCGGCCTCCGGGTAGCCTCCCCAGAACAGATGCCGGGGG
>JAJPXI010000082.1 GCA_021205585.1 Oscillospiraceae bacterium | reverse complement strand
GTCTCAATGTCGTCCCGGAGGGCATACCAGGCTTCGTTGTAGTAGGTCAGGGCCTGGTACAACTCGTCCTGGGAGGCGCTGTCCTGGAGGGTACTGTTCTGAGATTGCTGCCAGTCCTCCCACTGGTGGATGGCAAACAGAGCGGCCACAATCAGCACAACCACCGCCGCCATAATCAAGATGGCTTTCACGACGGTTTTGTTGACCTGAATTCCCATGGCGGTGTCCCCCTTCTGCTGGACTGGTTTGCAATAATACGCCGTCCGTCAGGCTGGCCCACGGGGCAGTCCGGCGAACGGCGAATGAGGGGCGGAGTTTAGGCGCGGTCTTTTTTTCGGGCGGACAGGATAAAGCACACCACAGCGGCCGCGCCCAGGGCAACGGCCCCCCAGATGGCGGGGGTGGTGTCGAGCTCGCCGGTCTTGGGAGATGTGACACTGGAATCCGTGGAGCCCGTGGAGCCCGTGGAGCCCGTGGAATCAGAGGTGGCGGCGCTGGTGTTCGTGATGAAAGCGACGGGGGACAGGCTGTAGAAGGTCACGCTGACTGAACCGTCGTCATGGCGTTCAATCCGATCGCTCCCGATGGTTTCCCAGAGATTGTCCTTATAGTTATGCAGAACGATCAGAATGTCGTCCAGAGAGAGGCCCAGATCGAAGCGAATCTTGACATAATGGCCGTCTACCGCCAGGTAGTCCGCAACCGTGCCGGTGACGGTGACGTCAAACATGTGGTATACCACCAGATCCTCCACGGCCACATCGCGGGACTGGCTGCGCAGCTCGGTCTCCAGATCGTCGCCGTCGGTGAGCTCGTCCAGGGTGGTCACCGACTGAACCTGTTTGTAGGCGGATGTCAGCGCGGTCGAGATGGTCTCCTCGGCCTCCTCGGCCTCCGACAGGGGGGTGACGATCAGATCGCCCACCTCGATACCGATGACCTCTTCGTCGTTCTCATCGTAGATGATGGCGGCCACCTCCTCGCCAGACTCGGTGGTGGTGGTGACCACCGCCGGCGCCTGCTTGGCGGTTACGCTGGAGGTGAATTCGGCGGCCAGGGCGGGAACGGACAGGGCGGACAGGGCAAAGGCCGCCAGCAGAAGTCCGGCGCCCGTTCTCTTGAGAACTGTGTTTTTCATACTTGCTCACTCCTTCAAAAAATTGAAAAAAATCATGTGGAAACTGTTTCATAGAGCTTTGCGAGAACCAGATAGCGGCTGCTGCTGTTCCCCTGCAAGCAGATGGACAAAATCAGCACGCAATCCTCTGTCCCAATTTCGGTATCGCCGCTGAACTGAGCGCCGATAATCCGGACAGCGAAATCGCTGTCAAAAAAACGCGCTGGGCTGACGCGAATTTTCAAAATTATAATTGTACAAGATGTGTATATCGCTATAGGGAACCGCAGCAAACACCTGGCAGTGCAGCTCGCTTTCCGGCAGATAGACCAACATTTCGCTGTGCGTCTGGAGGCCCTCCTCAGTGGAATATATGAACTACAGGGCGCCGAACATGAATCCGTCAGCGCAGAGGAGAAAGGCCCTTCGCCGCTTCACAATGCCATCGCATCCTTACAGGCTATTGGGATCTGCCCGCGGTTTAGCGGGGTGGTGGTGGTGGGGGGGGGGTAGACTTGTCGGTGCGGGCCGCCTGTTCGGAGACGGTGTCATAGCCATAGCCATAGCCGTAGGTCTTGGCATATTTTTTGCTGTATTTGCCGTATTTCTTGCCGTGCCCATGGCTGCGGGTCATGACAAAGCCCAGCAGTTTCACCTCTGACTGGGACAGTTGCCGCATGGTCTCGGACAGAATCGGGCGGCTGCAATAGTCCCGCCGCACCACCACGATCATGCCGTCCAGCAGCTTGCAGACCGCCAGGGAATCAGAGACGACGCTAATCGGGGGCAGATCCAGGAGAATATATTGAAATTCCTTGGACAGAGTTTGAATGGTAACCGCCATCTGCTCTGAGCTGAGCAGCTCGGAGGGGTTGGGCGGCACGTCTCCCGCAGTGATGACCGACAGCTTGGGCAGAAGCCCGGAGGGCTGCATGACCTCCGCTCCGGTGGAGAGTCCCACCAGCAGGTTGGAAAGGCCGGGGGACGGGGAGAGGTCGAGCCGCCGGGCCACAGTGGCAATGCGCATATCCGCCTCCAGCAGCAGCACCTTTTTCTCCGCTTGGGCGATGGTGTAGGCCAGGTTGATGGCCGTGGTGCTTTTCCCCTCACTGCGCAGGGAACTGGTGATGCCGATCACCCGGCAGCCGGAGCCGGCGGGGAGGGAGAACTGCAGGTTGGTCCTCAGCAGCTTATAGGCCTCGGCCGCTGCAAAGTTCAGCTGGTCGCCCAGCAGAGCCCGGCTGTCCGCTGCGTCGTCGCCGCGCTTTTTTTTAGCCATGGTCAGATCCTCCCTTCTTAGAGGAGGATTTTTTAGAACCCTCTTTCTTATAGTAGTAGTATCCGCCGCTGCTGTCCAACAGATCGGGCACCGCCGCCAGCAGGGGCAGCTGATAGGTTTGCAGCAGATAGTCCTCGTCGTGGATCAAATCGTCCATCAGCTCCAGCACGATGATGGCGGCGCAGCTGAACACTACCCCCAGCAGGATGCCATAGGAGGTATAGCGGGTGATGCTGGGGGAGGATTTGGTTGAGGGCAGAACCGCGTAATCAATGATTATAGAGGAACTGCCCTGAATGATTTCGTCGATCTTGTCGGGCAGCACCTGGGCGATGGTGTTTGCGATGTCCTGGGCTTCCTGGGGGTCATCGCTGGTGACAAAAATCTCAAAGACCTCCGTGGAGTCGACCGAGCCGGCGGAGATCATGCCTCTGAGCTCCCCATAGGAGCACTCCAGCTCCCCTTTCTCTATAACGGTCTCCAGCACATTTCTTGACTTTAGAATGACCACATAGGTGTCGATCAAGCTCTGGGCGGCGCTCAGATCCGAGGTGCTGATGCTGAAGCTCGACACCGAAACCGAGTTGTTGACATACAGCAGCACACTGGCCTGATAGAGGGGCGTGATGAGAAAATAGGCGTAGCAAAAGCCGGCCGCGCCGCAGATCAAAACGGCTGCCACAATCGCCCACGCCCGCCGCCACAGGGCATTCAGCAGCTGCACCAGGTCGATTTGCATATAGTTGGTTTTTTTCTGTCCTGCCATGTAAGTTCCTGCGCTTTCTTCTTTGGTGTTCGGGTCTGTGCTCTGGCAGGAGGCCGTCTATGCTCCCCGCGTCGCCTGCCGCTGCCATCCCACGAAGGCTTCGGGGCCGCTCCGGCTGGGCGCTTTCCGCATCAAAATCTTCTGCCATCCGCCCCTGCCAATTTGTGCAGGGAAGTCTTAATCAAAGTATACAATATGTATTTTAGCACCTTTTCGCGGGCAAGTCAAGTTGAAGCCAGCTTCTGTACACGGAAATCAATTTTGGCCTCAATTTCCAAAGTAAACGCAACACCCGGCATTTGATATGTTGCGTTTACT
>JAJPXI010000015.1 GCA_021205585.1 Oscillospiraceae bacterium | reverse complement strand
CGCGCAAGATTTCCCCAAACAGCCGGAAGAGCCCCCGGAGGCCGCCCCGAAACAGGAGGGCGCAGAGCCACTGTAATACGGATCCTCAACGCGCTAAGCGCATTTGCGCTTTTTAATGGGGATCGATATAAGTAATGCGTAATGCAGCGCCGCAGCCCCATGATATAGTCCCCTTAGAGCAGACACTCGAAAAAACAAAATTTCGAGGCTGCGCTAAGGGGGCTATTATTATGACAAGAGGAAGATATAATACGGATTCTTCATAAAAGAGGAATCTTTTTATGAAGAATCCGTATTAGACGCTTCAAAAGTTCAGATAAAATGTCTCAATTTAATCTGAAGAGAGTATTACACATCCGCCGCCGGGAATGGGGGAACGGGTTCCCATCTCCCGCCGGTCAGTCAGTTTCCGGGAGGAGCTCTTTTTCACATATGACTTTGCATTTCCGCTTGTAGCAGGCGATTCCGTACTTGTAGATTTCGCGGCATCCCTCCGCCTTCAGCTCCTCGGCGTACCGCCCCGCTTCAATCTGCGCCAGGGCCTTTTCGCACACGGGGGAGAGGCGGCCCTGTTCGGCGTATTTCACCTCGATGATGATGCCGATGTTTTCATCCTCCACAATAACGTAAATATCACTGTATCCGTCCCCCGCCTCCCGGTTGGACTTTACATACCAGCCGCTTTTGTAGCCCAGGATGCCCAGCAGGATTCCGTGGTAAAAATTCTCCTTGATGGGCCTTTGCACGAAAGTATCCCGAATGCTCACCGTCTTGCCCAGGTAGGCCGCGAGATGCTTCTCCACCTCCGGGGCGTCGCCGCTTTGCAGGGCGGCGCAGAAGGCGTTCAGCAGCGCCCCGTCTTGCGCCACGTTTTCTTTGAACAGGCACATAATCTGTTCTGTAAAAATGTTTCGGATTTCCCGGTTGGGAATGGCCAACTGATACTTTTTCCCATCCGGCCTGCCCCGCTGGGTCAGGTAGCCAGTGGTGAACAGCACGCTCCAGAGATGGTCGATGGAGTCATACAGCCGGTTGTAGGTCAGATCCTCATGGATTTCCTTCACCACCGTCTCTCCGGCTGCCAGCGCCTCGATCTCGCCCCGGGTCAGGCCGTTGTCCACGGTCTCGATGAAATGACGCACCACGTCGTTGCCGCTGGTGTTGGACCAGTAGTCCCTGGGCAAAGCGGATGGGTCGTCCATCAATTCATAGCAGTAGCTGATGACGTCCCAGGGGCAGTATACGTCCACGTTTCCAAACCGATACCCGTCGTACCATTCCCTGATTGTGCCGTAATGCTCCATTAAATGATAGTATTCCAGCATCCCTTTCACTTCTTCGTCGGTAAAGCCGAAGTATTCATCGAACCGAACCGTTGTAATGGAAAGAATATTCGGGTTATTCAGCCCGGTGAAAATGCTCTCCTTGGCCACCCGCAAGCAGCCGGTCAGCACGGCGAAATACAGGCTCTCGTTGGTTTTCAGGGCCTGGTTGAACAGGTTTCGGATCAGGTTGACCATCTGCGCGTAGTAGCCCCGCTCATTGGCTTTTGCCAGCGGCACGTCGTACTCGTCGATTAAAATAATTACTTTTTTCCCGTAATGCTTCTGGAGCAGAGCGGAGAGGGTTTTCAGGCTCCCCATCAGCACCGAATCGGGCATAAGGAAACTCTCGGTGCTGCCGGTGTCCACAGCCGTCAGCTGTTGGTACTGCGATTTTTCTTTCTCCGTCAGTTTATCGTCCTGCAAAAGGAACTGGAACCGGAGCGCCTCGTTGCCGATGACGGAACACAGGGCGGCCCGCGCTTGGGCATAGTCGAGGCCGTCCACATTTTTCAGGCTGATTGAAATGACGGGGAACTTCCCCATATATTTCTCGCACAGTTCGGTTTCCCCGGAGATGTCCAGCCCGTTGAACAGCGTTCTGTCGCAGCCGATTTCAAAAAAGCTCTTCAGCATACTCATGTTCAGAGACTTTCCAAACCGCCGGGGGCGGGTGAACAAGTTCACTTCCCCCCAGGCGTTCAGCAAATCCCGAATCATCCCGGTCTTATCAATGTAATAAAACCCCTCCGTGCGCAGCTTCGCAAAGTCCTCGATGCCCACCGGGAGCTTTTTCTTCCTCTCCGTACCGCCCATGTCCCCTCGCCCCTTTCCTGGCTGACGCTGCTTCTGCGGCTATTGTACCACGCGACGCGGTGATTTGCAAGGCTCCCCAGAAAAGACGCGCCGCAGCTTTTAGAGACGTCCTTTTCATTGCGTATATTCCGGAAAGCAGGAGGAAATTAAGGCGGGCTTGCGTGCCGGCCCCGCGCCGTTGGCAAATATGCTTGTCCGCGATGGATTGCGCAAGCCCTTTTACTGGCAAATTCTTGGATTGTTGGTGCGGCCCAGCAGATAGCCGGCGGACACATGGTAATAGTCCGCCGGGGCCAGCAGGCCCAACCGGCTATACTGGCCGGGGGGCGGCTGGAGAAAAATTGACGGTTCAAAGTGGATTTTTTTGTGTAGAATAGGGGTGAAGGAAAACGGAAGGGGGCTGCAAGCGTGGAACTTGTAACGAATCAGGACGTCGCCGACTTTGAGCGGGACTTGAGACGGAGGGAAAAAGCGCGGGCCACGGTGAAAAAATATACCGCCGCGCTGCGGGAGCTGTCGGCCTGGTTGGCGGGGACGGCGCTGGACAAGGGGCGGCTGCTGGAGTACCGGGAGCATCTGCTGACCCAAAGAAAGCCGCAGACGGTGAACGGGAAGCTGTCGGCCATCAACGCCTATCTGCGCTTCGCCGGGCTGGAGGGGTTGAATGTCTGCCTTTTGAAGGTGCAGCGCTCGGCCTTTGTGGCGGAAAGTCGGGAGCTGACTCGGGAGGAGTACGAGCGGCTCATCGAGGCGGCCAAGCGGCGGGAGGACGAGCGGATGTATCTGCTGATGACCACCCTGTGCGCCACGGGCATCCGGGTCAGCGAGCTGGCGTTCATCACCCTGGAGGCGGCCAGACAGGGACAGACCGACATCCGCATGAAGGGCAAATGTCGGCCAGTGATGCTGTCCCCGGAGTTGCGCCGCAAGCTGCTGAAGTACGCGAAGAAGCGCGGCATTATGTCCGGCCCCATCTTCCGTACCCGGAGCGGCAGGCCCATAGACCGCTCCAACATCTGCCATGCCATGAAGAAGCTGAGCAAGCAGGCGGAGATGGAGTCCTCCAAGGTGTTTCCCCACAACCTGCGGCACCTGTTTGCGCGGGTGTTTTACAGCGTTGAGAAGAACCTGCCCCACCTGGCCGATGTGCTGGGCCACAGCCGCATCGAGACCACCCGCATCTATGTGGCCACCAGTGCCTCCGCCCACGCTAAAATTTTGAACAAGATGAAGCTGATTTTATAAGACGCCGCACCCCCCAATGGGCTGCAAAGCAACGGGCTGTACCTCCCCAGGCGGGCGCACACACAGGTACGCCCCTACAGGAAATTAGGGAAGCACTGATTAAATGCGTCTGCGGCGTCTGGCGGAACTTTTCCGCCAA
>JAJPXI010000098.1 GCA_021205585.1 Oscillospiraceae bacterium | reverse complement strand
TTTGGCGGAAAAGTTCCGCCAGCCGCCGCAGACGTATTTAATCAGTGCTTCCCTATATAAGAATTTGCCGCTCCCGGCCCGCCGGGGGCGGGTGAAAGGGAGAGTTCCATGGCGAAGGTTCAGTTTGAACTGCGCAACCGGGAGTTTTATAAAAAGACCCTGCTGCTGATGGCCCCGATTATCGTGCAGCAGCTCATCTCCGTGGGCATTAACTTTATGGATAACCTGATGGTGGGCAGCTTTGGGGAAACTCAAATCGCCGCCGTGTCCTTCAGCGACCAGGTGTACACCCTGTTCCAGTTTATCTGTATGGGCCTGGGCTCCGGGGCGGTGGTGCTGTCCTCCCAATTTTGGGGCAGGAAGGACACCGGCTCTATCCGGACGGTGTCCTCCATCGCCCTGCGGCTGACCGCCCTGCTGTGCGTGCTGTTCACCGCCGCCGCCGTGGGCTTCCCCCGGATTATCCTGCGGGCCTTCACCAGTGAGACGGCGGTCATCCAGACGGGGGAGCTGTACCTGCGCCTGGTGGGTATCACCTTTTTGATGTCCGGCCTGTCCTCCACCGCCACCTATGTCCTGCGCAGCGTGGGGCAGATTCGTATCCCCCTTGTCGGCTCGGCCATCGCCTTCGGCCTGAACGTGTTTTTCAACTGGGTCTTTATCTTCGGCAAGCTGGGCGCGCCCCGTCTGGAGCTGGTGGGGGCCGCTGTGGGGACGATTATCGCCCGGCTGTTCGAGCTGTGCTTCGTATTCGGGTACTTCCTGTTCCGGGATAAGCGCGTTGGATTCCGGCCCAGGCACCTGCTGCTGTCCGGCGGCCGGCTGTGGCGGCCCTATTTCAAGTACGGTCTGCCCGTGCTGGTCAGCGACACCCTGCTGGGCATCAGCCTGGCCCTCACTGGCACCATCATCGGCCACATGGGGGAGATGGCCGCCGCCGCCAGCTCCATCGTGCTGGCCGTGATCAAGCTGGTGGACATTTTCAGCAGCGGCATGGCCGGGGCCTCCGCCGTGGTGGTGGGCAACACCATCGGCCAGGGGGACATTCCAAGGGCCAGGCGGGAGGGCAACAGCTATATGGTACTCTCCTTCCTTCTGGGCCTGGCGGTCATCCTCCCCCTGCTGCTGCTGGGCCGGCCCCTGCTGAGCCTTTACAACATCTCCGGCGAGACCAGGGACATGGCCTACGCCATGCTGTGCTGGACCTGCGTATGGATGCCCCTGCAGGCCAACGCCTACATGACATCCAAAGGGGTGCTCCGGGGCGGCGGGGACACCCGGTTCATCCTGGTGGCCGACAGCCTGCTGGTGTGGGTGTTTTCCATCCCCGTGGGCGCCCTGGCCGGCCTTGTGTGGCACGCCAGCCCCGTGCTGGTCTACGTCATCCTGCGGGTTCAGTTCCCCATGAAGGGCATTATCTGCCTGGTGCGTTACATCAGCGGGAAATGGATTAAGGTGATCCCCTCCGGGCAGATGCAAAGCTAAATTTTTCAAGCGAACTGCAGTGCACAATAAATGTTGATTTTTCTTTTATACCGTGGTAAACTATGCGTACAGCCAAAATAGAAAGGCGGTGGCGGCAATGGACAGGGAAGCGGCGCAGGCCGAAAGCGGAGCGAATGCCGCCCTTTTTCAAACCGACGATTTCTCTGGCTTGCCGTACAAAGCGGTCAAAGACAGCGTATTTAAGCGGCTTTTTACCGACCCGGAATATCTGCTCCAGTTATACCAGACGCTGCACCCGGAAGATACCAAAACCGTGGCGGAAGATTTGAGCATCGTGACATTGGAAACAGTCATTGTAAAAGACATTCGCAATGATTTGGGGTTTGCGGTAGGCTCCCGGCTGCTCATTCTGGCGGAGGCGCAGTCCACCTGGTCGGTGAACATCATCCTGCGCAGCCTGTTCTATCTGGCCCGCACTTACCAAAACTATTTGCGAAAAACCAAGCAGAATTTGTACAACTCCAAAGCTGTCAAAGTGCCCCAGGCGGAGCTGTACGTCATCTACACGGGAACATCTAAGGTGGAGAAAACAGAACTGTATCTATCCGAGGAGTTCTTCGGCGGAAAACCATCCGCCCTGGAAGTGAAGGTCAAGGTCATCGTTGAAAAAGACAGCAGGGATATCATTAACCAGTATATCCTGTTCTCTAAAATTATCGACGGGCAAATGAAACTCCATGGCCGCACACCATTGGCCGTACAGGAGGCAATCCGTATCTGCAAAAGCCGGGACATCTTAAAGGCATTCTTAGAACAGCATGAGAAGGAGGCTGTGGACGTTATGGTAGAATTGTATACGCAAAAGGACGCCGTCACCGAATGGGGTGAATGCAAATTTGAAGAAGGCCGGGAAGAGGGTCGGGAAGAGGGCTTGGAAAAAGGAATGGTAAAGGGCCGTGAAGAAGGCGCAAAACAAACGGCGCAAAGGCTTCACGCGCAAGGATGGAGAGATTCTGACATTGCCAGTTTACTTGACTACAGCACAGAGGACGTTCGCAAGTGGCTCGAAGCGAAGCTGGCCTGACCGCTGAAACGCGCAAAGTCCTGACCGGCTGAACCGGCGTAACGCGGCGCGGTGCACTGCGTGTGCCTGTGGCCGGCGGGCCGACGGGGTATCTTTCCAAATCAAATTGGCAAAAAGCCCGCCTGTTTCGGCGATTTGACGAAGCTGGGCGGGTTCTTTTGGCTTTTTCCCACAAAAACAAACTTTTTTGTTTTCTGCTTGCATTTTCTAAGAAGTTGCCTATAATTAGCTTGAAGAATCCATATGGTCTGGAGATGGCACAGGAGGGGAACCCATGGCATCGACAAAAAAATCTGCGGCGAAAAGCCCCCGCGCTTCCGCCGGGGGGAAGGGTAGCGGCAAGCAGGCGTCCAGGCCCGTCCGGCGGGAGGTGGGGGCGGCGGTCTGCCTGCTGCTGGCCTTTTTCGCCGCGTTCGGATATTTTGACATTCATGCCCTGTTTATCGACTTCTTTGTCGGTCTGCTCAAGGGCCTGCTGGGATACGGCTTCTGGGCCGCGCCCCCGGCCCTGCTGGCCGCCGGGCTGATTCTGGCCTTCCACCGGGGGCGGCCCGTGGCCCTGCGGCTGTGCTGCGCGCTGCTGCTGCCCCTGGGGCTGGGGAGCGTTTTGCACCTGATTCTTCTCAAAGACCTGCCCGGCGCGGCCTCCCTTTGGGCCACCGGGCGGGCTATGGAGAGCGGCGGGCTGTTCAGCGGCCTGCTGGCCCTGGGGCTGGTCTGCCTGTTCAGCCGGGTGGGGGCTATGGCGATTCTCATCGTGGCCGCCCTGCTGATGGCGGCGGCGGTGTTCAATTTCTCCTTCAAAAAAGTGATTCAGGCATTCCGCAGCCGCCCCAGGTATGAGCCGGAGGAGGAGCCGGAAAGGCCCCAGGCCCCCGCGAGAGCCAGACAGCGCCGGGCGCGGGAAAAGCCCGCGAAACAGGAAAGAATTGAGGCGCGGGAGGACACCGGGGAGCTGCCCCGCCCCCCGGAGCGCAGGGCGCACAGCGCGGACATCGAT
>JAJPXI010000077.1 GCA_021205585.1 Oscillospiraceae bacterium | reverse complement strand
TTCAATACTTGGAACCAAACCTATGAACTTTACACAAACTATTATACACTACCCTGATTTTTTCAATCTACAGTATACAGGTAAATCCACGTTGCTGCAAATCGGATGTCATTACATATTGTCTTAAAGACCGCTGGGAGGATACCGCCATGGACATGAGCAACCGGGAATATGACCAGTTTGTGCAGAAAAACCGCCGCCCTCGCCGATCTGGAAAAACATAATATGGGTGTTCACGGTGGGCGGCCTGGCAAAGGGATGGCGGAAGGAAATCCTCCGCCGCCGGGAAGGCCTGGATCTGGGCGGCGTCCGCGCTCCGCTGTACAGCCTGGCCAACGGGGATATGCCCCAGGTGGAGCGCTGCGCGGCCATGGAGAAGTGGGTCTCATAAAACCGGGCAATCCTGGAAAACTATATGGTGAACCTGCCCGGCAGAGCCGGCGGTTCCCCAGGGAGGGCTTTTGCGGAAAATTTGAAAAAACCAAATTCTCTCTTGTATCCCCGAACCTTATATGCTGTAATGTAACAAAATCGGGCGGGTCGCTGCTCCATACCATAGCGCCCCGCGCCGAAAAAAGGAGGAGAATTTCCGCCGGCCGGCGGTGCGGCAGTGTGGAGACCTGTCGTAATGCCCCGGGAGTTCCGCTCTCCCGGCGGCGAGGCGGCTCACTGCGGAGGCAGGGCCGTCACGGTCGCGTGTATGTCAACAGTATCTCTGCGCCACATCAAAAAGGTCTACGACAACAACGTCACGGCCGTCCACGACTTCAACCTGGAAATCGCGGACAAAGAGTTCATCGTGCTTGTCGGCCCCTCCGGCTGCGGCAAGTCCACCACCCTGCGGATGGTGGCCGGGCTGGAGGAAATCAGCGGCGGCGAGCTCTATATCGACGACAAACTGGTCAACAATATAGAGCCCAAGGATCGGGACATCGCCATGGTGTTCCAAAGCTACGCGCTTTATCCCCACATGACCGTAGAGGAAAACATGGCCTTCTCCCTGAAAATCAAAAAGATCCCCAAGGAGGAGATCAACCGCAAGGTGCAGGAGGCGGCGGAGATTCTGGGCATCACGGAATACCTCAAGCGCAAGCCCAAGGCCCTCTCCGGCGGCCAGCGCCAGCGGGTAGCCATCGGCCGGGCCATCGTGCGGGAGCCCAAGGTGTTTTTGATGGACGAGCCGCTGTCCAACCTGGACGCCAAACTGCGCAACCAGATGCGCGCCGAGATTATCAAGCTACGCCAGCGCATCGACACCACCTTTATCTACGTCACCCACGACCAAACCGAAGCTATGACCCTGGGCGACCGTATCGTCATCATGAAGGACGGCCATATCATGCAGATTGGCACCCCCCAGGAGGTCTTTGAAAAGCCGAAGAACCTCTTTGTGGCCGGCTTCATCGGCACCCCCCAGATGAACTTTTTCGACGGCGAACTGGTGAAAGCCGGCGAGGACCGTGCCCTTCAGGTCACCGGGGGCGCGGCCGCCAGGGCCCTCCCCCCGGAGGGACAGCAGGCGGAAGACGGGAAGCTCCCCACCCAGCCCCAGGAGCCGGACATCGCCACCATGGAGCTCTCCCCGGAGATCCAAGCAGCCCTGGCCAAAAACGCCGTCCCCGCCGGGCCGGTGACGGCGGGCATCCGCCCGGAGCATATCACCTTCGTCCGGAAGGCGGGGGAGCACACCCTGACCGGCACGGTGGAGGTGTCCGAGATGATGGGCAGCGAGTACCACCTCCACGCCGCCACCAACGGCAAGGACGTGGTGTTCCGCGTCCCCATCACCGACCTGCCCCCGGAGCGGCGGGGCGGCATCCCCTACGGTGAAACCGTGCATTACACCTTTCGGCCTGAGTCCATCCACCTGTTCAACCCGGAGACGGAGGACTCCCTGCTGCTGTAATTCCCAAATCAAAAGGCCCTGCGGAACAACGTTCCGCAGGGCCTTTTTGACGGGGCGCTATTCCCGGGTGAGATACTTCAGGAAAATCCGCTCCAGGAACAGGCAGGTTTTGAACAGCTGGCCCAGCTTCATGTCAAACCGGCCCATAACGGGGAACAGGCAGCAGAACAGCCCCAAAGGGACGATCCGGCGGGAGGAAGGAGCGGTACAGGGCTTGGAGGGCGGTGGCGTCCTCGGCCTGGGTGCCGGCGCTTTCGCAGATGATGGTGGGGCTCCAGCCCCGGCGGGCCAGCTCCCGCAGCAGGGGCTCCGGCTCCGGGCCGAAGCCGCCGCTGTCCCGGAAGGTGCGGTGGCGCTTTTCGCCGCCTTTTGGGGTGAACTCGATGCGGGAGAAGTGGCCGTGGAACCGGCTGGCCCGCTCCTCCCCCAGCGTCTGGGCCATGCGGTCTAAAATGCGGCCCATGGCCTCGGCCCCGTCCTCCGCCCCGAAGCTGCGGGCGTACAGGTGGCCGAAGTCCACCGTGGGCGTCAGCCG
Organism: Oscillospiraceae bacterium; assembly: GCA_021205585.1. GTDB lineage: Bacteria > Bacillota > Clostridia > Oscillospirales > Oscillospiraceae > JAJPXI01. The sequence continues at coordinate 1,116 of JAJPXI010000077.1, read as the reverse complement.
CCCGTCCAGGCCGCACAGCTCCAGCACCTCGTCCAAATCCCCCAGCTGGTTGACCTTCCCCATGGTCTCCGGGCACAGGGAAATGTGCCCATACCCCTCCCCGTCGCACACCCAGAGAATTTCCTTCAAAGAGCGCAGGGAGATGTCCTGGGCCTGGCGGCGGGTGCGGCCCATGAGCGCGCCGGCGTGGATGACAACCTGCCCCGCCCCCATCCAGTCGGCGGCCCGGCAGGCGGAGAGAACGTAGCCGATATTCTTCTTCAGGCTCTCCGGGGAGGGGTTGGACAGGCTGATAAAATAGGGGCCGTGGATGGACAGGGCCACGCCGGCCTGTCTGGCCCGCTGGCCCAGCTGCCGGGCGGTCTGCTCCCCAATGTTGACACCCCGGCCGCACTGGTATTCATACAGCTCCAGCCCCATCCCGGCCAGCCAGCCGGGGGCCTCCAGGGAGGATTTATAAGGAAACGATATGGAATTGCCCGCCGGGCCAAAGCGCGCGCTCATCCGCCCCGCCTCCTGTTCGACAGCGCCCGGAAGGGCCACTCCGCCCAATAGCGCAGATAGCGCCCCGGATTCCCGGCCAGCCGGATGGGGCGCACCAGGATGGTGGCGATCCCCGCCCGGTTGCCCCCTAAAATGTCCGTAAAAATCTGGTCGCCCACCACGGCGGCCTGGGCGGGTTTGACCTCCATCTGTTCCAGGGCTTTATAAAAGCCGCCGGTTTTTGGCTTGCCCGCGTGGCCTAAATAGGGCACCCCCAGGCTCTCGCAGAACACGCAGGGCCTCTGAGTATGCCGGTTGTTGGACAAAACGAACAGCGTAACCCCAGCCGCCGCCAGAGAGCGGTTCCAGTCCCGCAGGGCCTGGGTGGGCAGGGGGACGCCGTAGGGCACCAGGGTGTTGTCCAGGTCCGCCAGCAGCACCCGCACGCCCGCCGCCGCCAACGCCGGGCCGGACAGGTCAAATATAGAGTCGCAGACCCGGTCTGCAAGCAGAGAAAAGTCCAAACGCTCACCTTCTAAGTTCAGTTTCCCGGACATAGGATGCTTATAGCCGCGCCGGGGCGGAACCCCCGGCGGGAAAAGCGGAGGGAAGCAAAATGCCAGAGGATTTGAG
>JAJPXI010000217.1 GCA_021205585.1 Oscillospiraceae bacterium | reverse complement strand
TCCAGGTGACGGTTTCAGCGTTGCTCTTGTGCAAAATCATTGTCAGCCGCCGCAGACGCATTTAATCAGTGCTTCCCAAGACATTGAAAATGGCTTGTTTGAATAGCCGTCGCAACGGCGTAGATTTCGTATGAGACGCCTTTTGAAGCGTCAATCGCGCTTTTGCGCGGCTCTTAGACGCTTCAAAAGTTCAGATTAAAATGTCCCATTTTAATCTGAAGAGAGTACGAATCCGGCGGCCCGATTTTGAGAGGGGAGGCGTTATAATGGACCCCGTTTTGCAGCGGTATCGCGAATTGGAGAATAAAATACGGGAATATCTGCCCCATGCCGACTTCGACCGGCTGGAGAGCGCCTTCCACTACGCCGACGAGCACCACGCCGGCCAGCTGCGCAAGGACGGCACCCCCTATATCACCCACCCCCTGGCCGTGGCCGAGATCGTGGTGGAAATGGGACTGGACCAGGAGTCCATCATCGCCGCCCTGCTCCACGACACCGTGGAGGACACCGACGCCACCTACGAGGAGATTTCCCGCCTATATGGGCAGACGGTGGCCGATTTGGTGGACGGCGTGACCAAGCTGACCAGAGTGCAGTACACCTCCAAGGAAGAGGAGCAGATGGAAAACCTGCGCAAGATGCTCATGGCCATGGCCAGGGACATCCGGGTGATCCTGATTAAAATCTGCGACCGGCTGCACAATATGCGCACCATGGTCTACCAGTCCCCCCGCAAGCAGAAGGAAAAGGCCCTGGAGACCATGGAGATTTACGCCCCCATCGCCCACCGCCTGGGAATGCAGAAGGTGAAATGGGAGCTGGAGGACACCTCCCTGCAATTTTTAGACCCGATCGGCTACCAGAAAATCACCGAGGAGCTGTCCGTCCGCTCCTCCGCCCATGAGGAGTTCATGGCCGCCATCCAGCAGCGCATCCACGAGCGGCTGGAGCAGGAGGGCGTGGCCCACACGGTCTATGGGCGCATCAAGCACATCTACTCGGTCTACCGCAAAATGTACTCCCAGAACAAGACCCTGGACGAAATCTTCGATCTGTACGCCTTCCGGGTCATCGTGGACAGCATCTCCGACTGCTATTATGTCCTGGGCTGTATCCACGATCTGTATAAGCCCGTGGCCGGGCGATTCAAGGACTATATCGGCACGCCGAAACCCAACGGCTACCAGTCCCTCCACACCACCGTCATCGGCCGGGAGGGAATGCCCTTCGAGGTGCAGATTCGCACCCAGGACATGCACCAGCGGGCGGAGTACGGCGTGGCCGCCCACTGGAAGTACAAGCAGGGCCTGGCCAACGCCCAGCTGGGCAGCGAGGCCACCTTCGAGTGGGTGCGCCGCCTGCTGGAGAGCCAGCAGGATGCCGACCCGAACGAGTTCGTCCACAATATGAAGGTGGATTTGTTCGCCGACGAGGTTTTCGTCTTCACCCCCAGGGGGGACGTGATCAACCTTCCCGCCGGGGCCACCCCCATCGACTTTGCCTACAGCATCCACTCCGAGGTGGGCAACCGCATGACCGGGGCCAAAATCAACGGCCGCATCGTCACCTACGACACCAAGCTGAGCAACGGCGACATCGTGGAGATCTTGACCTCCAAAACCGCCAAGGGCCCCAGCCGGGACTGGGTGCAGCTATGCCGCTCCAACGAGGCCCGGAACAAAATTCGCCAGTGGTTCAAGCGGGAGCGGCGGGAGGAGAACATCGTCCGGGGCCGGGCTATGTTCGAGCAGGAGCTGAAAAAAACCGGCCTGTCCATCGCCGCCATCAGCGCGGAGGAGCTGCTGCCCCACATCCTGAAAAAAGTGCGCTTTAACAGCCTGGACGATTTGTACGCCGCCATCGGCTACGGGGGGATGCCCACCGTCAAGGCGGTCAACCGGGTGCGGGACGAGATGATCCGCCAGGGCCAGCAGGTGCGGGACACCGCCCACCGCGCCCAACCAAAAGAGGAGCGGGAGGCCCCGCCCGCCGCGCCCCAGTTTTACTCCCCGGGCATCCTCGGGGGGGGGCTGAACAACTGCCTGGTCAAATTTGCCAAGTGCTGCTCCCCCGTCCCCGGGGATCCGGTGGTAGGCTTTATCACCAAGGGCTACGGCGTGTCCGTCCACCGGGCCGACTGCCCCAACGCCCAAAAGCCCCGCACGGAGGACGAGCAGGGCCGGTGGATCCCCGTCAGCTGGGCGGGCGGAGATCTGCCCGCCTGCCAGACCTCCCTGGTTATCGCCGCCAAGGATCGGGACGGCCTGACCCTGGACGTGACCACCGTGCTGGCCGCAGCCAAGGCCAAGGTGTCCTCCATCGCCGCCCGGGGCCTGCCCGACGGCCACGCCACCGTGACACTAAGCGTGGAGGTCAAGTCCAGGGAGGATTTGAATACCATCATCAACCGGCTCAGCCGAATTCCCGGGGTGTTCCAGGTCGCCCGGTCCACCGGCTGAACAAGACAGAAAGAGGGAAACGCCATGAGTGAATCGCTGCACGCCCTGCTCTCCGACGCCTTTGAGGGCGGCGAGCGGGCCAGCCGGGAGCTGCGCCTGTCCGACGCGCTGGCCGGCGAGCTGTCCAGCGAGCGCCCGGAGGCCCTGCACCCCCTGGGGGAGCGGTGGTACCTGGTTACGCTGCCCAGTCCGATTTGACCCGGTTTCATCAAGGAGGAATCAGGATGAACCTTGCGTTTACAAAAATGCACGGCGCGGGAAACGACTATATCTATCTCAACTGCCTGCACTCCACGCCGGAAAACCTGCCGGAGCTGGCCCGGCGGCTGTCCGACCGGCACTTCAGCGTGGGGGGGGATGGCGTCATCTGCATCTGCCCCTCTCAGGTGGCCGACGTGTCCATGCGGATGTTCAACGCCGACGGCTCCGAGGGGGCCATGTGCGGCAACGGCATCCGCTGCGTAGGAAAATATGTCTACGATAAGGGATTTGTACCAAAAAGAACCCTGACGGTGGAGACCCGCTCCGGGGTGAAAACTCTGTGCCTGACGGTGGAGGGGGGGCAGGTCACTGCCGCCACGGTGGACATGGGGATTCCCCGTATCGATCCCCCTGTGGAGGCGGCTGTGGAGGGGGAAACCTGCGTTCTGCACCCAGCCTCCATGGGCAACCCCCACGCCGTCCTCTATGTCCCGGACGTGGAGACGGCCCCCGTGGCCACCCTGGGGCCGCTGCTTGAGCGCCACTCCCTGTTCCCAGACCGAACCAACGTGGAGTTTGTCAGCGTGGTGGATCGCACCCGTCTGAATATACGGGTGTGGGAGCGGGGCAGCGGCGAGACCCTGGCCTGCGGCACCGGGGCCTGCGCCGCCCTGGCGGCCACCGCCTCCCTGGGCCTGTGCGAGCGTCAGTGCGCCGTGGAGCTGCCGGGGGGCCGGCTGGACATCCGCTGGTCCCAGGAGGACGGCCACATCTACCTGACCGGCCCCGCCGTCATCGCCTTCGAGGGAACGGTCTGCATTTAAGACAATATGGAATGACCTCCATTTGTATGTGGTAATCCCTGCTGCAAATCGGAGGTCATTCCATATTGTCTTAAGCAAGCACTGATTAAATGCGCCTGCGGCGGCTGGCGGAACTTTTCCGCCAAAAGCGC
>JAJPXI010000114.1 GCA_021205585.1 Oscillospiraceae bacterium | reverse complement strand
TTCAGATTAAGGAAGGACTGATTAAATCGGCAAGAGCGGATGGCGAGAAATTTTGAGACAAAAGAAGGCGCAAAAGTGCAGGAATACTGTATGTATTTCAAACTTTTGCAACTGGAGCGTGAAGCAAATGTGCCGGGGGCACATTTGTAGCATAACCTGGACAGCTATGCTGTCCAGGTGACGGTTTCAGCGTTGCTCTTGTGCAAAATCGTTGCCAGCCGCCGCAGGCGCATTTAATCAGTGCTTCCTTAAAATGGGACATTTTAATCTGAACTTTTGAAGCGTATAAGAGCCGCGCAAAAGCGCGGTTGACGCTTCAAAAGGCGTCTCATACGAAATCTACGCCGTTGCGACGGCTATTCAAACAAGCCATTTTTAATGTCTTGTTTGAATCAGATTTCAGTATAATTTGCATTTGAGGAATAGAATACCCGTTTCCATAAAAGGAACCGCCCAATTCCATCACTTCATAATCGGATGCGGAATCCTTGGCGTTCAAAACGGCCAGCAGGCTCATGATGTAACCCTTGTCGTCCTGAATATTCAAATCCTCAGAGCGGCAGGCTGACGACTGACCCAGCCATTCCCGCACATAGGCGGAGACAGCGGCACGGTCATATTCCAAGCGCAGCAGCTGCGCCGCCTGCGCGGCTGTCTCGGCACTCGGCCCCTCGTCCTGTATGAGTACCGGCGCGGCTTTTGTCCGCTTGCCCGGCCTCTTGCGGTACCACAGGCTTTTCTCGGAGAGAAAGGACTGTTCGTAGAGTTGAAACACCGGCTGAATCTGTTCCACCAGTGCAGACGAGCGATGATTCCGGGACAGAGCCGTGAGCAGGGCATTCAAATTCCCCCGGGTGTTTTGATCCCGGTTCGTCAGGTTTTCTATCTTCTGCGTCGCAGCTCTGGTATAGCGCCGCACCTGGACATCGATTTCCTCCAGGTATCCCTGTTCGATATTGTCGTAACACTCCTCAATCCAGAAAATTTTCCGCAGCAAATCGGCCCGGCAGTCTTCCAGCGTCCCGCCGCGCCTGTCCTGCAGGGCTGCGTTTGCCATGTCGAGCAGCAAAACGTCGTCTTCCGTCCAGCTTCTCAAGACGGATTGAATCGGGATCCGATACTTGGGCACGGAATCTTTGATTTTCAGGGGCCGGATATATGCCTCGACCACTTTTTGACCGAAATCGTTGAAATGCGAGGCCAGCACCTGATTGACCTGCTGCATTTCCACTTGCATTTGCACATAGTGCTTGATATTGTGGTAGACCATTTGCAGCAGCTTGATTAAGGACTGGGTGTTTTCATAGGCGCCGTAAACGGCCGCCATTTTGTCATAAACGGCGCCGCTTTCGTGGGCGACCTTCAGCGTGGAATAGGTGCCAAACACATAGGAATAGCCGCGGACAGGGCTGTCGTCCCGAAGCTGGTGAAACAGTTCCAGCAGACGGCTGCTGTAACTGGGGACGGTGATGTACTCTTCAAAATCGCTGCCGCGCTCTTTTTCAAACCAGCCCTTGCCGCACAGCTTGCGCAGCAGAAACCGGGCGCGCCCGGAGACGTCCCGCAGTTCCTCCGCGTCGATGTCCTCCTCTTCAAAGGTGGCGTCCGCCAGCTGCCGCTCCAGCCGGCTGCGCAGCATGGAATACAGCGTTTCTTCCGGAAGCTTCAAATTCTCCCGGTATGCGGCATAGAGGACATCCAGCGCGTCGGCGTAGAGCGCGCGGTTTGGCGATGCCAGCGGTGAAAAAAGTTCACTGGGCACAGCTTCAAAAAATTTCATCACAAAGGCCTCCCGCAAAAACACATAAGCCAGCCCGCCTGTATGTTGTAAAATAAAAATGCAAGAAATATGACCGAATCATGCACTGCCCCATTATACATGCAACTTTTACAAATTTTCACATCATATCAGTTAATTCCATTCGGATACAGACATTTCAGCTATAATGTGCTAGTCACTGTCGCACCCAACTCTAATCATATCTGTTCAAACTGTTGAACTATAATCTAAGGAAGGACTGATTAAATCGACAAGAGCGGATGGCGAGAAATTTTGCGACAAAAGAAGGCGCAAAAGTGCAGGCATACTGTATGTATGTCAAACTTTTGCAACTGGAGCGTGAAGCAAATGTGCCGGGGGCACATTTGTAGCGTAAGCTGGACAGCTATGCTGTCCAGGTGACGGTTTCAGCGTTGCTCTTGTGCAAAATCATTGCCAGCCGCCGCAGGCGCATTTAATCAGTGCTTCCCTAAATAGGGCCTACTGTGCATACTCCACATTGGCATCCTGATAGGCGTCTTCCAAGACGATTTTATCGGTGCCAACGAATGACCGGATGATGTCCTTGATGCGCATTTTTGGTACCCTACTTCCTGACCGTGTTTTTGTCACACGAATCATAGCAGAAAAAACCATGCGTACCAAGGCTTCATCCGGATTTTACGACCCACTCATATACCTGAAGAGCCATAAGATATGTCCCTTTGAAATGTATACAAGCCAACAACGGCAATGCAAGCAAAAATCTTAAAGGGCAATATTACAGCCTCTGCTTTGCTCACAAGATTATCCACTCTCATCATCCTACTGTCAGCACCTTTTTTTGACCCTATCTTTTACTGTCTTCTGATTATGAATTTAACTTTTCTATGTACCTTATCCGTTTTATCTGACACCTTTATATTCAAGGGTTCTGTTACCGCCGCTTTCCTGTCAATACCATACGACATAAACAAGAACACTGTCAGGAACTTATAAGATGTAATTGTAATTGTGAATAGGTAAATGAAACAAGAAAAAAACAGAAACCACTGGATGTCCTTTCTTTTTATGCACGTCAACACCCATTTCCACGCAAAATAGATATATGGAATAGCGAGGAATATTCCCCCCTGATATAATATTTGCATTGGCGAATTGCTAAACCCTTGGTTATTTGAGCGGAACGAGGACATAAACTTCTTTATATAGTCGCTATTTCCATATCCTGCACCAAACAGCGGATTTGTTTTCCACGCCTCGAAACCGGCCGCAAAATCATCCATTCGTGTACTGCCGGAACCCGTACCGAGTTTATCCAGCACAAGGCTTTGCACTAAGATAAGCCCTACAACCAGCGCGATTGGCACAACGGCAATTCTTATCGTTCGCCAAAAGCCTTTTATATTGTTATTAAAAACATATTTCACAAACAAAGCAATGACAAGCAATACCCACCCAGTGGTAGAGATGGTTGTCACCACCGTTACAATCAGGAGTATGCATTTTGCTTTTGAGGATTTGCGTCTACAAAATAACTCCACCAACAACGCAATGCACAAATGGAAATTGCACATCGGCGCTTCAGTAAATATAGCCGTATTCCTGATTATCCCCGCCAATGTTTGAGTTTCAAAATACAAATTATAATACGTCGGAACCGTCTTTACCGTCTCGTTCCCCGTCCATGTGGAATATACATATCCTGTAGGATGCAGTATACTAAGCGTAGAACCAAACAGCCAGAAAAATAGCGAAATAAGCGCAATTAGAATTACAATATTCTCATATTTGTAGAGGATTTCAATGGGGGGGGGGGGGGGGGGGGGGGGGGGGGGGGGGGGGGGGGGGGGGGGGGGG
>JAJPXI010000235.1:2449-3632 GCA_021205585.1 Oscillospiraceae bacterium | reverse complement strand
CAAAGGGTTGTTCCCGCAATGATGCTGTTCGAGGGAGTGAGAGATCAATTAGAAAAGGACGGGTTGCTTCGCCCAATTGCGAGGAATACCGACCATATCTGGCAGCAAATGACTTCGGAACACTTCATGGAATATCTGAATTCGGAAAAGCTGTTTATGAGGGCACATCGGGAGTATGACGACTACGATGAGAAAAAACTTCTGAGTTATATTGACACTTGTTATGTGCTGCCGTCTGACAACAGTGACAGGAAGAGCTTAGAGGAGCGACTTAATCAACTTGAAAAGCGTATGTACATCTCCTGTTGGTATTCTTCTGAAGATTTGTCAGACATGGTTTTTCGGGAGTATTCGAAGAACGGAATCGCGCTCGGCACGGATGTTGGTCAGTTGATTCACTGTCTGAACAAATTTCTGTCTTCTGATGAGGGCAAGGAGTTTGCCAAAGACCGTTTTTACGTTGGAAATGTGCAATACGTATATCACCAGCAGCTGGTAAAAGATCACATTTTTGAAAATACGCAGGTGGTATGTCCTATGTTTTTAAAAGGCATTCAGTTTAAGGTGGACAGCGAATTTCGGGTGTGTATATTTCGAAAAGAAGGAGCCGGGGAGAATCCGTCCATTCTTGTGGGCAAAATCCCGCCGCGATGCCTGATTCGGCGTGTCGCGTTTCGCGCAGACAGGGAACATCTGGAAGAGGCGGAAAGGCTGGAGAAGATGAAGAAGAATGCAGCCGCAGGCGGGGGCGGTGGGTCTATGAATCCAGAGAAAGCAGACGATGGAACCGTAGATAGCGGAACGCCTGAACCCGTGAGAGAAACAATCAAGAGAACGGAGATGGAAATAGCAACTGAAAATTTAGAAAGCTTATCGGTTGATATTAAAGCTGATCAGGCGATGAAAATAACGATAACAGAAAGAGCAAGAGCCGGATGCGCCGGGAAAACGGCGAAGATAGTGGAAACGGTAGATATTTCGTTGATGAAAACGCTGGAAAGCAATCTGAAAAAGGTCGGTCTTGAGTTTGCACCTGGCATCGATGGGAAGGATTATCGGGAAGAAAACGGATTTATCATATATGAATTGAGGGAGCGCAATGCGTAATTATTTGGAAGATAAATCTGCTGAATTTGGCCTGTTCAGCGGGAAGTATGACAGCACCAAGCAGAGAGCGGTTCTT
>JAJPXI010000235.1:0-2349 GCA_021205585.1 Oscillospiraceae bacterium | reverse complement strand
CGTTGGCTCTTCTCTTCCCTGGAATCCAGGGAGCTTGCTAATTTTATTAATGTAATCAGCAACGAGTTTGACTATTTTTATGTAGACACTGCCCCGAAAGATCTGGAGAACCCGGAGCCGGCAGCCATCATTGACAAGGCACAGAACGAAATGAAAGTATGTGTCGACAAAAATTTGAAGGTTAGTCTGCGTAGAGAAAAGGAGCCACTGTGGAAAAAGCCTGCCACGCTTCATGACTATTTGCAGGAAATGCATGGAAGGATTCAGGGCGTGTATGATGATGTGTATGATGAGGAATGGGAGCATTTTAGGAATAGATTGACTGTACTCTTTACAGAAGCAGCGAAAGCAAAGCATGTCACAGAGTTATGGATTGGGGACATGGGTTATCGTGCAGAAATGACGGCACCATATCAAGAGGGAATGACGTACCGCGAACGCTTTCGGGGGATACTGAAGGAGTTCCGAGATGCCATGTCGCAGTTAAAGCAGTCCTATGGCTGCATTCTGCGCATTGAAAATGAAATCGACAAGATAGTTCCAATTCGCAGTGAAATCGAGATGGAATTAGATGAGATTTCGAGGATTGCTGATACTTCCATGCAAAATGATGCGGCAGGTAGGAAAGCGTGCTGCACAGAAGTCACCAAGCTGCGCACTGAGTTCGAACAACTGTTTAATGACAGGTACAACAAGGGACTGGCCATACAGCATCATGCTGAATTCATTGATGTATGTGACTGTCCACAGCATACGGAGGAAGTGATAGGCAATCTGAAGGCTTGGAAGAAAATGACTGTGGAGATCCCACAGGAGGCTGTCATTAAGCTGGGGCTCATGTCGTGGAAACAGTTTGCAATTGTAGCGTCAAATTCCAAGGTCATTCAAGCGCGGAGGAAGCTGTGGAAAGCATACAGGGATGAGGAAATCTCTACGGATGACTTTAACGAAATCCTGCGTCAGTATTTGCAACAGCTCGAGGAAAAAATAAACAAACGGGGTAAATCGGATTGGAAAGTGAAAGGCGGATCATGGGATTATTACTACACAAATATATATGATTTGCATGATGATTTTTTCAAAAACAGACAACCTTCCTTTATAGGCGGCGGCAGTTTTATCGAGGGCAAGGAGGCCAACGAAGTGTGTCTCTACAGAGAGTGCAAGGAGGGAAGGTGCCTCCACCGTATCAGGATTGAGCATGCGGAGAATCCGGAAGAAGATAAGAACTTTGATACAATTCTGGCGCCTGTGCAGAATGTGTTTAATGGTAAAAGATGAGTAATCCGTCAGAGCAACGCAGTCAAGGTGCCCGAAACAGAATACTGCAAGAATCATATGCCAGACAGCTCTGTTGATACAAAGGACTGCTGTAATGAGAGGGCAATTTCTGATGAGTATTTCAGAACAGGCAATGGAAATTGCTTTATAGGCATAGAAGCTGTTTGACGGAAGATTGATTCAATGATATCTACCTTTGTCTGCCAAATGCAGATACGGATTATAAGATATTACAAATTTGTTTTGACACTGCTACAAATTATGTATATGATATTATCAGCCCATCAGAGTTATAACAATCCAATTTGACTGATTGTGGTAAAAATGAAAGAATATCGGAGGAAATGAGCAAAATGGAGAGGGAAAATAAAGATTATTCGGCAACAGAAGAAAGGATAGATGCATATTTGGATATGGCAAAGCGGTATCCGCATATATTCGACAATTCAGAGGGGCAGCTTGAAATTATTCTGGACAGGGATCTGCTTCTCAGAGAGCAGCAGAAGCTTTATGAAAAGGCGGATGAAAAGGGCGTGCCGCGAAGCTGGTATGATATTGGTGTTATATCAGAGGATGCATGGGTGATTTTCCTTCGGGATTTGGTTAGATTCAACAATGGTACATATGGTGGATATACGCGCCTGCTGAATAAGAATAGTACATTGGAGCAAACAGGAAAAGATGTGGTTGTCCTGGTTTCTGTTGACCATAAACTGTTTGTGATGAAGCATTTCCGTCATGATGACAGAGCGAACCACTGGGAATGCCCACGCGGCTTTGGAGAAATGGGCCTTTCCGCAGAAGAGAATGCCCGCAAAGAGGTATATGAGGAGACAGGGTATAAGGTTCTGTCTATCAGGCAGCTGAATCATAAAGAGGAATCTGTAAGTTACTTTTGGGCAGAATGCAGTGGACAATACGAAAGTCATGATTCGGCAGAGTCTATCGCGGATGCAAAGCTGGTAACAAGGCAGGAGTTTGAAGAGATGATCCGGGATGGATTGATCAATGATGCTTTCACGATAAAGGCATATACGTTGGCAAGAATCAGTTGTTGAGGAATAGTGT
>JAJPXI010000103.1:2154-3681 GCA_021205585.1 Oscillospiraceae bacterium | reverse complement strand
CTTCTGCCTCGACTTACACAGAAACCTCTTGTATCAAAGATGGCGTCGGGATAGATCCTTGTTGTGGAACAGGCGGATTCCTAATTTCGGGAATGCACAGAATGTTGCGAATGGCAAAAGATGACGCAGAGCGTAAACGTATAAAGCAAAAGCAGATATACGGAATGGAAATTCGTGATGATATGTTTTCAATCGCTACGACAAATATGATATTACGGGGTGATGGGCAAAGCAATTTGATATGTGATGATTTTTTGAGCCAAGACGTCGGTGAGTTACAGTTAAAAGGCGGCGGTGTCACAGTAGGCTTTATGAATCCGCCCTACTCTCAGGCAAAGGGAAAGGGTACTGCAAATCTTTCTGAACTGTGCTTTATTCGCCATTTGCTAAATTCCGTGACGTCAGGTGGGCGCGTGGCTGTTATCGTGCCTGTATCTGCGATGATAGGCAAAACAAAAGAGGATAAGGCTGTCAAGGTGGATATACTAAAAAATCATACTTTAGAGGGCGTTATCAGTTTGAACAAGGACACTTTTTACAGGGTGGGAACCGTGCCCTGTATCGCTGTTTTTACAGCAGGAGAACCGCACCCGGCCGAAAGGATTGCAAAATTTATCAATTTTGAAGATGATGGGTTTGAAGTTAAGAAACATTTGGGATTGGTGGAGACAGAACGCGCAAAGGACAAGCGGCAGTATTTACTCGATTGTTGGCGCGGAAAACAGACGGATTTTCCATCAAGTTTTATGGTAGAAACAACGGTTGAAGATACCGATGAATGGCTGCACTCGTTCTATTATTACAATGATGAAATACCGACAGAACAGGATTTTATGAACAGTATTGCTGATTATCTGACATTTGAGTTTAATATGGTAACCCATGGAAGAGGATATTTGTTTGGTTATAATGGGGGTGAAAAGTAGTGCTTTCGCTGCATGACAGGGAATGGAAAGAGTTCTTCCTGCGAGATGTTTTTCCGAAAATCAAGCGTGGAAAACGCCTAAAAACAGCAGACCATATTGAAGGAAGCATTCCTTATGTTTCATCCTCTGCCGCCAATAATGGTATCGATGCTTTCATAGGGAATAAAAGGAGGATTAGAAAGTTTAGCGATTGCGTTACCTTGGCAAACAGCGGTAGTGTCGGGAAAGCCTTTTTTCATCCATATGAGTTCATAGCAAGCGACCATGTGACAGCATTGCAATCTTCTAATTTGAACAAATACAGTTATATTTTTGTTGCAACGATGGTTGAACGGTTGCAAAGCAAATATAGCTTCAATCGTGAAATTAACGACTTGCGTATTAACAAAGAAAAAGTTTTATTGCCCATAGATGAACAGGGAAAGCCTGATTATGCTTTCATGGAGCAGTACATAAGAGAACGAGAACAGCAAATTATTCAAAATTATATTGATTACATTGGAACCAATATCCAAGCGGGGGGGGGGGTTATACACCACATGATAAAAATGGATGGCTGTTATTTAATAATTGTTTGTTTTTTTTTATTAAAATGCACCCA
>JAJPXI010000103.1:0-2144 GCA_021205585.1 Oscillospiraceae bacterium | reverse complement strand
TTATTCAAAATTATATTCAATACATCGCCACCAATCACCACGCGGGGGGGGGTATAACACCACTGAATGAAAAGGAATGGCGTGAGTTTATAATTGGTAGTATGTTTTTTGTAAAAAGGCCGCAGTCACGTTCTGAAAAGCAGTATGAACCAGGAACCATTCCTTTTGTTGCATCTGGTAATGCCAATAACGGTGTAATCAATTATTTTTCTCCCCATGAAAGTGATGTTCTTGATAAAAGGGGGTGTATAACTGTCAGCCCAGTTGATGGAAGCGCTTTTTATCAAGAAACAGATTTTTTAGGAAGGGGTGGCGCTGGATCCTCAATTATATTGCTTTATAATGACCGAATGAACAAATATTCAGGACTTTTTCTTTCAAAAATGGTACGGCAGACTTGTAGTAAATATAACTATGGGAAAATGGGGAATCAGGAAAGTATTAAGCGGGAAAAAATCATGCTTCCCGTTGATGAAAATGGCATTCCTGATTGGCGCTATATGGAACAATATGCATGGGCTTTATCAGCAAAATTAAAATTGAACTATTTAGGGCGTACTGAAAAACTCCAAGCGTTATGAATGCTGATAAATAATATTTATAAGAACATAGAAAAATGGGGAAATAGTCACCTAAATCGCTGTAAATATTCACCTTCCTGCACAAAATAAGAAAATTCTGATGCATATGTATGCATGATACCCATGTTTGAATTGTAGGTGAAGGCGGGTTTGTGGAGCCAAAATCGGGGTATAGAGACCTATTTTCGTTGATTTTAGGGGCATTTTTAAGAGAAATTGGCCATTCACACAGCGCTTCAACGCCTTTTTCTGCAACAAAATCTTTTGCCATCTGCTCTTGTCATAGTTATCAGAGGTTCCCTTATTTCTGCGTTCATTTGGATTTCCTCCTGTGTATTTTATTTCAAGGTTGATTGGGAAAAAAGATGCCGCCCCGGTTGGCCGGATGGCCAGCGGGACGGCGTCTTTGATTGACAAATGGGATATTTAGGGAAATTAGGGGGGTTGAATCACGTCGGTTGCCATGATGTGGTGCTTTGAGGTTGATTGCATCTATGTTTGGCTGTAAAAACCAGGGGTCAAAAATCGCCGGAAAAGGTTGATGCAGCTGGCTTTTGGCCAGCTGCATCTATGGTGTTTGCTTTTATGGTGGACCCAAAGGGACTTGAACCCTCGACCTCTCGGATGCGAACCGAACGCTCTCCCAGCTGAGCTATGGGCCCTTATAGGGGCGCGGTTTTTCCCGCCCCCTCCTGGGGGCGGCCAGCGCCGCCTATTATTGTACCACAAAAAATCTTTTTGTAAAGTCTTTTTTTCGCTTTTTCGCCCAAGGCCGGTCAATCCACCCGGTAGCCTACGCCCCAGACGGTTTTGATGAAACGGGGGCTGCGGCTGGGCTCACCCAGCTTTTCCCGCAGGCGGCGGATGTGAACCATGACGGTGTTGTTCCGATCCAGATATTTTTCATGCCACACCTCCTCGAACAGCCGCTGGGCGGAGATGACCTGGCCCCGGTGGGAGCAGAGCATCCACAGGATGTCAAACTCCAGGGGGGTCAAAAGAATCTCCTTTTCGTACAGCCAGCACTGGCGGGTGGCCCGGTTGACGGTCAGGCCGTTGATGTCCAGGACATCCCCGTCGGGAGCCTTGCCCTCGTTGTAGCGGGTGTACCGGCGCAGCTGGGCCTTGATGCGGGCCATCAGTTCCAGGGGGTTGAAGGGCTTGGTGATATAGTCGTCCGCGCCGATGGTCAGGCCGGTGATCTTCTCCGCGTCCTCGGCCCGGGCGGTCAGCATCAGGATGGGGAACTGGCTGTTCTTCCGAATCTCGGCGCACAGCTCGAAGCCGGAGCGGTCGGGGAGCATGATGTCCAGCAGGGCCAAATCGATCCGCTCCCGCTCCAGGGCGGTCAGGGCTTGGGCGGCGGTGCCGCATTTCACGGCGGTGAACCCCTCGCTGTTCAGATAGACCTCCACCAGGTCGGCGATTTCCGGCTCGTCATCCACCACAAGCACATTGACGGGCATACTGCTCCCCCCTTTACTTATGGAAGCACTGATTAAATGCGTCTGCGGCGTCTGGCAATGATTTTGCACAAGAGCAACGCTGAAACCGTCACCTGGA
>JAJPXI010000080.1 GCA_021205585.1 Oscillospiraceae bacterium | reverse complement strand
GGCCAGCTGGGCGCACTCCCCCGGCTGGAGAAAGGGATCCCCCCCGGACAGGGTCAGCCCCCGGTTGGCGGGGTTGGCGGCCATGCGCCGCTCCAGCTCCTCCACGCTGATTTCCTCGCCCCCGGCCGGGTCGTGGGTGTGGGGGTTGTGGCAGCCGGGGCAGCGGTGGGGGCAGCCCTGGGTGAACACGGTGAAGCGCAGGCCGGGGCCGTCTACAATGGAGTCCTGTACTGTTCCGGCGATTCGCATATCAGCCGACCTGATGCTTGACCCGGTCCCGTTCCTCTGCCCGCTTGGCGTTGTTGAACCGATCCAGGGTGCCCACCAGATAGCCCGTGATGCGGCGAATGCGCTCGAAAGGCACGTCGTCCTCGTGGCGGCCACAGCCCGGACACTGGTCGCCGATGATGCCGGAAAAGCCGCAGACCGGATCCCGGTCTACCGGGTGGTTGACGCTGCCGTAGCCAATGCCGCACTCCTTCATCTTGCGGATGACCTGTTCAAAGGCTTCCAGGTTCTCCGTGGGGTCGCCGTCCAGCTCAATATAGCTGATGTGTCCGGCGTTGGTCAGGGCGTGGTAGGGGGCTTCCAGCTCGATTTTGCGGAAGGCGGTGATGGGGAAGTAGACGGGGATGTGGAAGGAGTTGGTGTAATATTCCCGGTCCGTAATCCCCTCGATGGAGCCAAAGCGCTCCCGATCCAGCTTGACAAACCGGCCGGACAGGCCCTCCGCCGGGGTGGCCAGCAGGGAGAAGTTCAGCCCCCGTTTGGCGCTCTCCGCGTCCATCCGGGCGCGCATATGGGAGACGATGTCCAGCCCCAGGGCCTGGGCCTTTTCGCTCTCCCCGTGGTGGACGCCCAGCAGACATTTCAGGGTTTCCGCCAGGCCGATGAAGCCCACGGACAGGGTGCCGTGCTTGAGCACCTCCCGTACCTCGTCGTCCCAGTCCAGCTTTTCGCTGTCCAGCCACACCCCCTGCCCCATCAGGAAGGGGAAGTTGCGCACTTTTTTGCGGCACTGGATCTCAAAGCGCTCCAGCAGCTGATCCACGCACAGATCCAGCATATGATCCAGGCTCTCGAAGAACACATTCACATCGCCCTTTGCCTTAATGGCCAGGCGGGGCAGGTTGATGGTGGTGAAGGACAGGTTGCCCCGGCCGTTGCAGATTTCCCGGGAGGGGTCGTACACGTTGCCGATGACCCGTGTGCGGCAGCCCATGTAAGCAATCTGGGTCTCCGGGCGATTCTCGTCGTAGTATTGCAGGTTGAAGGGGGCATCGATGAAGGAGAAGTTGGGGAACAGCCGCTTGGCGGAGCAGCGGATGGCCAGTTGGAACAGGTCGTAGTTGGGCTCGCCGGGGTTGTAGTTGACCCCCTCCTTGACGCGGAAAATCTGGATGGGGAAGATGGGGGTCTCCCCGTTGCCCAGGCCGGCCTCGGTGGCCAGCATCATGTTTTTCATCACCATACGGCCCTCGGGGGAGGTGTCCATGCCGTAGTTGATGGAGGAGAAGGGGGTCTGGGCCCCGGCCCGGGAGTGCATGGTGTTCAGGTTGTGGACCATGGCCTCCATGGCCTGATAGGTGGCCCGGTCGGTCTCCTTGACAGCGCGGGCGTGGGCGAACTTCTGGGCCTTTTCCATCTCCGGCCCTTCCAGGCCGAATTGCTGTTCCAGCCGGGGCAGTTCGGCCTCAAAGTAGCCCTGGCAGTCCTCCAGAGTGGGAACCAGGCCGGTTTCCTCCTTAATCTCGGCCTGGATCTGCTTCAAAAGGGCGTCCGGATCCTCCACATCGGCCAGGAGGATCAGGGCCCGGGACAGATTCTGGCGGTACACCCGGGCGAAGGTCTTGCGCACGCCGGGGGCCATGCCGTAGTCGTAGTTGACGATAGACTGGCCGCCGTGCTGGTCGTTCTGGTTGGACTGGATGGCGATGCAGCACAGGGCGGCGTAGGAGGAGATGTCGTTGGGTTCCCGCAGGGTGCCGTGGCCGGTGGAGAAGCCTCCGTCGAACAGCTTCAGCAGGTCGATCTGGCAGCAGGTGGTGGTCAGGGTCAAAAAGTCCAGATCGTGGATGTGGATGTCCCCCTCCCGGTGGGCCCGGGCGTGGTCGGGGTTCAGGACGAACATATCGTAAAACTGCTTGGCCCCCTCGGAGCCGAATTTCAGCATGGAGCCCATGGCGGTGTCCCCGTCGATGTTGGCGTTTTCCCGCTTGATGTCGGAGTCCCGGGCGGCGGAGTAGGTGATGTCCTCGTAAATTTTCATCAGCCGGGTGTTCATCTCCCGGGCGCGGCTGCGCTCGGCCCGGTAGAGGATATAGGCTTTGGCCGTGCTGACATAGCCGCTGTCCATCAGCACCTGCTCCACCAGATCCTGCACGTGCTCCACCTCGGGGGCACCGTTGCCCTCGGTCTCCAAAATGCCCGTGACCTGCCGGGCCAGGCGCGCGGCGGTCTCCTCCTGGCCGGGCTTATAGGTGGCCTCGAAGGCCTTGTTGATGGCCTCGGCGATTTTTTCCTCCTGGAAGGGCACCGTGCGCCCGTCCCTTTTTTGGATTTCCTTCAACTGCATCGCAAATTTCCCCTCTCGGTATATGCTTCCAACTAAAACACAATATCTTGTGCCGCATTTTCCAGTTGGCAGGAGTAATCATACCACATCTGGTTCAGCCCGTCAAGAGAAAGCTTGCGCGCGAAATGCACTAAAGATTGAACGGATTTCTGGCGATATTGCCGAATCCGCACAAAAGCGCCGCTTCCGCCGGAAAGCGGCTTGACGGGCCATGGTATCTTTCGTATAATGGCTGTACAGACCGAACTTGCGGAAGGTTCGGAGAAATTGATAAAAAGGAGACGATTTTCATGAGGCTGGCAGAGTGCCTTGCAAAAATTGACAACATCAGCGACTGGGAGATCCGCTTTTACGAGGAGCAGCCCCTGCTGCGCCCCACCGTCCACACAGTCACGGACAACCTGCACCGCCTGTTCCGCGGCTGGCTCAAGGGTGGCTCCGAGGCCTCCGGAAACCAGGAGTATGTCTACGGCATTATGTTTTCCGACTACCAGGGGCACGTCTACCTGGTCAACGACAACGAATACCTGACCTTCGGGGAGCTGATGGAAGAGATCCGGGCCCAGGTCGTTGACAGGGACAAGCAGGAATAAAATCAGGGAACCTCTAATAACTATGACAAGAGCGGATGGCGAGAAATTTTGCGACAAAAGAAGGCGTAAAAGTGGGCTTAATAGAGACAAGTAACTATTTGTCCTACTCTGGTGCAAAGGACGGTGTGCCCTAAGGGTCACGCCGTTCTTCTGTTGTTTGTCGGCTGTTTACAGATGATAGATTCTGAGATGGCGGGAATGTCTAATTCGTCTACGAAATTAAAAACGATCTTGAGTTCCTGCTGACGCCTGCCACTGGACTTGTCCGGGGCGAAAACAATGATTTTCTTGATATACTCGTTGACAAGCGTCGCTGTCAGATTGGTCACGTCCACATACTTTTCCGTCAAGGCGATAAAGGCATCCACATTGTCGCCCATCTCTTCCCTGGTCTCGATCCAATCTTCCGTGACCTCGATCTCCAGCCTTAACTGCTCCTGCTCCGTCTCATAGTCGGCGACCATCTTCTGATACCGCTCCACGCTCAGTTTCCCAAACACATGATCTTCATAGAGCTGGGAGATAATCACATCCAAATCGGCGTTGGTAGTGTATAATAGTTTGTGTAAAGTTCATAGGTTTGGTTCCAAGTATTGAA
>JAJPXI010000176.1 GCA_021205585.1 Oscillospiraceae bacterium | reverse complement strand
CCTTTACCGGCAGCGGCTTCCCCCTGCGCCCCAGGCGCCTGTGGTACGTTCAGGCCCGGCAGCTGCCCTCCTTCGGGGCCAGTCTGGAGACCGCCGTGGAGGATTTGACCCGGTACGCCGCCGCCAACACTCCGGTGGTGCTGCTGGTGGGCAGCGAGCAGCGGGCCCTGAAGCTCCAGGGCCTGCTGCGGGAGCGCAAATGCGCCGCCGCCGTGGACTTCCAGCTGCGCCAGCTGCCGGAGCAGGGCCGGGCGGTCATCGCCGTGGGCGGCCTGTCGGCGGGGCTGCAATACGGAGGGACGGGGCTGGCCGTGCTGACCGAGGGCCAGGCCCCCGCGCCCAAAAAGCGCCGCGCCAGCGGCGGCGATTCCAACCGCCAGCGGCTGCAGAGCTACGCCGACCTGTCCCCCGGAGACCTGGTGGTTCACGAGCACCACGGCATTGGCCGGTTCGTGGGCATGGTCAAAATGCCGGTGGACGGGGTGGAAAAGGACTATGTGCAGCTGGCCTACGCCGGCTCGGACGTGCTCTACGTCCCGGCCACCCAGCTGGACCTGGTCAGCAAATACATCGGCTCCGGCGAAGGGGAGAGTGAGCGAAGGCTGTCCAGCCTGGGGGGAACCGAATGGGCCAGGGCCCGCGTCAAGGCCAAAAAAGCGGTGGCGGAGCTGGCCCGCGGGCTGATTCAGCTCTACGCCCAGCGCCAGCGTCAGCCGGGGTACGCCTTCTCCCCCGACTCCCCCTGGATGCGGGAATTTGAGGAGGAGTTCGAGTACCCGGAAACCGAGGATCAGCTGCGCTGCATCGCCGAAATCAAGCGGGACATGGAGCAGCCCCGGCCCATGGATCGGCTGCTGTGCGGGGACGTGGGTTTCGGCAAGACTGAGGTGGCCTTCCGGGCGATTATGAAGTGTATTTTAGAGGGCAAGCAGGCGGCCATCCTGGTGCCCACCACCGTGCTGGCCCGTCAGCACTACCTGACGGCCCGGCAGCGTTGGGCCAAGTTTCCCGTTGAGATAGAAATGATTTCCCGCTTCCGCACCGCCGCCCAGACCAGGGACATTCTCCGGCGGCTGGAGGACGGGAAGGTGGATCTGCTCATCGGCACCCACCGGCTGCTGCAAAAGGACGTGAAATTCCACGATTTGGGCCTGCTGGTGGTGGATGAGGAGCAGCGCTTCGGCGTGACCCACAAGGAGCGGCTGAAGGAGATGTCCAGGCAGGTGGACGTGCTGACCCTGTCGGCCACCCCCATCCCCCGCACTTTGAATATGGCCATGAGCGGCCTGCGGGATATGTCGGTGCTGGAGGAGCCGCCCCAGGGCCGCCAGCCGGTGCAGACCTATGTGGTGGAGCACGAGTGGTCCCTGCTGGCCGACGCCATGCGCCGGGAGCTGGAGCGGGGCGGGCAGGTCTACTACCTGCACAACCGGCTGGAGACCATCGAGCAGACCGCCGGGCGCATCCGGCGGCTGCTGGGGGAGCAGCCCCGCATCGGCATCGCCCACGGGCGGATGAGCCAGCGGGAGCTGGACGATGTGATGACCCGCATGACCGACAACGAGCTGGACATTCTGGTCTGCACCACCATCATCGAAACGGGCATTGACCTGAGCAACGTGAACACCCTGATTATCGAGGATGCGGACAAAATGGGCCTGGCCCAGCTGCACCAGATCCGGGGCCGGGTGGGCCGCTCCAGCCGCCGGGCCTACGCTTACATGACCTACCGCCGGGGCAAGGTGCTCTCCGAGGTGGCCGCCAAGCGCTTAAGCGCCATCCGGGAATTTGCCGAGTTCGGCTCCGGGTTCAAAATCGCCATGCGGGATTTGGAAATTCGCGGCGCGGGCAATCTGCTGGGGCCGGAACAGTCGGGCTTCCTGGTCAGCGTGGGGTACGACTTATATTTGAAGCTGCTGGAGGAGGCCGTGCTGGAGGAGCGGGGGGAGCTGCCCGCCGCCGGGGGCGGGGAGTGCGCCGCCGACCTGGCGGTGTCCGCCTCCATCCCCGACCAGTACATCCCCTCTCAGGAGCAGCGCATGGATCTGTACCGCCGCATCGCCCACCTGCGCACGGAAGCCGAGGCCGACGACATGGTGGATGAGCTGGTAGACCGCTTCGGCGACCCGCCCCGGCAGGTCAACCAGCTGATCTCCGTGGCCCTGCTCCGGGGCCGGGCCGCCGGGCTGGGCGTGCGGGAAATCACCCAGAAGGGCGGCGAGATTACCTTTGTTCTGGCCAAACTGGATCTGCCCCGCCTGTCCCGCCTGTGCGCCCTGGAGCGCTGGAAGGGCCGCCTGCTGCTGCTCCCCGGCGAAAAACCCGCTCTGTCCCTGAAGCTGGCCAAAGGGGAGGATCCCCTGCGCCTGTGCCAGCGCCTGCTCGACGACTACGCCGCCGGGGACGCTCCCGGCGAAGCATAGCGTATATTCGCGCCTCCCGCGGTTTGGGCTTGCATTTTTCCGCGATTTGTGGTAGGTTATACACATCACACAATAACAACAAGGAGAATGAACCATGAAAAAACTGACCCGATGGCTCGCCTTTCTGCTTGCGGCCACTATGTTGTTCACCCTGACGGCCTGCTCCAGCGGCGAAGATGAGGCGGACGACGAGGACGAATTTGTAGTAGACACCTCCGTGGAGGATTTGTACCTGGCCACGGCGGGCATCGCCAGCGACTATGTGATGTTCACTGTAGACGGAATCGAAGTGACCGCCGGCCATTTTCTCTACTGGCTGGCCTACAACATCGCCTACCTGGAATACTACTACTATTACTATTATGACATTGAGCTGGACTTGAGCGAGGACAGCGATTTGACCGCCGCCCTGATAGAGGACGCCAGAAACGCCGCTGCCCTAACGGTGCTGACGGTGTACCGCACCCAAGAGTTGGGCTACACCCTGGACGAGGATTCCCTGCAGGAGCTGGACGACACCATCGCCGCCACCGCGGAGAGCTACGGCGGCGAGGAGGAATTCCAGGAGGCCCTGCGCACCTTGGGCCTGAACGAAGAGGTGTACTACCTGATCAACGCCTCCTCCTACTACTATGAGCTGTTGAAAATGGAGATGTACGACGGCCACCCCACCGAAGAGGAGGCCAACGCTTACATTGACGAGGAAGATATTCTCTACGCCAAGCACATCCTGATTCTGACGGTGGACTCCGACTACGAGGCCCTGAGCGACGAGGAGTCCGCCGAGCGCCTGGCCCTGGCGGAGAGCATCCTGGAGCAGCTGCAAAACAGCGAGGATCTGGAGGCCGACTTCGACGCGCTGATGAACGAGTACAGCGAGGACACCGGCCTGTCCACCTACCCAGACGGCTACCTGTTCACTGCCGACGAGATAGTCTCCGAGTTTGAGGAGGCCACACGCGAGCTGGAGTACGGGGAGGTCAGCGGCATTGTGGAGCACGTGGGCGAGGACGGAGAGAGCTACTCCGGCTACCACATCATCCTGCGCCTGGATCCCTTCGACAGCCCCGACTTCGCGGAGCAGTGGCAGGATGCCCAGATGGAAACCCTGCTCTACGGCTGGCGGGACGACGCGGAGTACATATACAGCGACGCCTATAACGACCTGGACGTGGTGACATTCTACGCCCGGTTTGCCGCCTATCAGGAGGCCTTCACCGCAGAGGCGGAGGAGGAAGAATCCAGTGACAGCAGCGAAACCAATTCCTGACCTAGCGGCGAACGTTTTCTTTGACTAAGGAAGCACTGATTAAATGCGTCTGCGGCGGCTGGCGGAACTTTTCCGCCAAA
>JAJPXI010000213.1 GCA_021205585.1 Oscillospiraceae bacterium | reverse complement strand
CTTCCCTAAAAACTATGTCTGCGGCATCTGGCAAAATCTTTTGCCATCTGCTCTTGTCATAGTTATTAGAGGTTCCCTATATGGGAAAAGCATCCGCTTCAGGACGTTCTCCCGGAATATCATCCGCTTTGCTCTCAAGCCGGAGAGTATTGTATCACTTTATATCGGGGATGTAAAGGGCTTTTTCAAATTTTTATCATCCATTTTCTGAAGGGAACCTCTAAGGAAGCACTGATTAAATACGTCTGCGGCGGCTGGCGGAACTTTTCCGCCAAAAGTGCGTTGCAAAAGTTTGACATACACAAAGTATGCCTGCACTTTTGCGCCTTCTTTTGTCGCAAAATTTCTCGCCATCTGCTCTTGCCATAGTTATTAGAGGTTCCCTGAAAAGAAAACTTCCCCCGGTCGAAAGGCCGGGGGAAGCGCTTGTACATATGTGATTATTCCGGGTCGGAGATGATTTCCCCGTTCAGCACCGCCTGGATCAGCTCCTGGGCGGTGGCCACGGTGGACTCGTCGGGAATCATGACGTAGGCGTACTGGCTCATGGAGTAGGGGATCTGGGAGTCCCCTGTGCCGTCCACGCTGTAGCTGACGATGTTCCACTCGCCGCCGTCGGCCAGCTGGGATTTGACCTCCTGGCTGATCAGGCTGTAGGGGACGCTGGTTTCAAAGCTGTCCTCCAGGGCGTTAAGGACGGAGGTGTAATTGAGCAGGAAGTCGGCGCTGAGCAGCTTGTCAATGACCCCTTCGATAACAGCCAGCTGGTTTTTGCCCCGCTGCCGGTCGCCGGAGGAGAAGGCGTAGCGCTCCCGGCAGAAGGCCAGGGCGGCCGCCCCGTCCACTTCGTTTTCCCCCGCCACAAAGGAGTAGCCGGACACGTTCTGGGTGGTAAAGGTGTAGTCCGAGACCACGGTGATGCCGCCCAGGGCGTCGATGATATCCACAAAGCCCACGAAGTTCAGCCGGAAGTAGTAGTCCACGTCCACGTCGTAGAGCATGGAGATGGTGTCCATGCAGACCTGGATGCCATAGATTCCCGCATGGGTCAGTTTGTCCTTCCGCCCGTTGGAGATGGACAGGGGCACATAGTAGTCCCTGGGGGTGGACACCAGCAGGACCTGGCGGGTTTCGGTGTTGACCACGGCCAGGATGTTTACGTCGCTGCGGCTCTTGGCGCTCAGGGTGCTGCTCCGGGAGTCTATGCCGCTGATAAAGACAGTAAAGGCGGTGTCGGAAATCTCTACATCGTCCGCTACCTCCACCACCGTCTCCACCGCGTGGTAGGTCACCTGAACGATAAGGTTCGCGATGTCCTCATAGCCGTCCATCTCCTCCAGCACGTCCAGATAGGCCACATTCAGGACGATGGCGTCCACTTCTTCGCTGTCCAGCAGGGCGTCGGCCAGGTCGGCCAGGCCGTCGTACTCCGCCGTCTCCAGGGTAAAGCCGAAGTCATCGGAAAAGGCCTCCAGCGCCGCGTCGGTGTTCTCTCGATCCAGCTCGGTTAGGATGCCGTAGAGAAAGTCGGGGGCGTTTTCGTCAAAAGCGTCCTCCTCCCCCGCGCGCACAAAGATGGCCATCTCGGCGGTTTCCACGCTGGTGCTCGTAATGTTTTTGGCCGCGGCGACACCCTGGGCGATGTAATAGCACCCAACAGCGGATATGACGATGAAAATAACGGCCAGCACCGCGCCGAGGATAAACCGCGCTCTGTGTTTGCCGCTCCAGGTCAGCGCCGTGACCGCCGCCGCCAGCACCGCCAGCACGATGGCGGCCACAATCAGATATTTTTCGGGAATCATCTGAGAGGAAATGGCCAGCACAAGCAGGGCAGCGAAAGCCACAATGCACAAAACGGATAAAAGCTTTCCAATCAGCCCGGTGATTTTATTTCCCATTATGTAAAAACAACCTTTCTTTAGGGAACCTCTAATAACTATGGCAAGAGCAGATGGCGAAAGATTTTGTCAGATGCCGCAGACATAGTTTTTAGAGGTTCCCTTTTTATAGAAGTAAACTCAAAACAGGCCGGGGTAAATTTCAATCCTGGCCCAGACGATTGACGTACTCTTTGATTTTGGAGAAGGTCTCCGCGCTCAAATCGTGCTCCACCTTGCACGCGTCGGTAGCGGCCTGCTCCGGGTCGACGCCCAGGCGGATAAACAGGTCGGTCAGCAGCTGGTGGCGCTCATAGATCCGCTGGGCGATTTCCTCCCCCGGGGGCAACAGGGAAATCAGGCCGGTTTCGTCCATGCGGATGTAGCCGCTCTCCCGGAGCTTTTTCATGGCCACGCTGACGCTGGGCTTGGTGAAATTCAACTCGTTGGCGATGTCCACCGAGCGCACTATCCCCTTGCGCAGGCGCAGGCTGAGAATGGCCTCCAGATAGTCCTCTGCGGATGCGTAAATTTTCATAAAATCATCTCCGTTCAGAAATTTTTCAAAAAATTTTGCCCTTCCCTCTTCCATCTTTGGCCGGGATGGGGTATGATAGCGGCAGCTATATTGTATCAAGCGGACAAATTTGCTTTTCAATCATAGCACATTTTTCGCGCGAATGCAACATAAAGAAAACAAGGGAAGCACTGATTAAATGCGTCTGCGGCGTCTGGCGGAACTTTTCCGCCAAAAGTGCGTTGCAAAAGTTTGAAATACATACAGTATTCCTGCACTTTTGCGCCTTCTTTTGTCGCAAAATTTCTCGCCATCCGCTCTTGCCGATTTAATCAGTCCTTCCCAAGAAATGGGGAGTTCCTGTGGATTACATGAAAGAGTCCCTGCGGCTGCACGGCCAATGGAAGGGAAAACTGGAAACAATTCCAAAAATGAAGGTGGACAACAGGGATGCTCTGTCCCTGGCCTACACCCCTGGCGTGGCCGCCCCCTGCCTGGAGATTCAGAAGGATCCGGCCAAATCCTTTGAGCTGACAGGCCGGTGGAACACCGTAGCCGTGATAACCGACGGCTCGGCTGTGCTGGGGCTGGGGGACATCGGCCCGGAGGCCGGTATGCCGGTGATGGAGGGCAAGTGCGTGCTGTTCAAGTCCTTCGGCGGGGTGGACGCCGTCCCCCTGTGTCTGCGCACCAAGGACGTGGACGAGTTTGTCAACGCCGTGGCCCTGCTGGCCGGCTCCTTCGGGGGCATCAACCTGGAGGACATCGCCGCCCCCCGCTGCTTTGAAATCGAGCGCAAACTGATCGAGCGCTGCGACATCCCGGTGTTCCACGACGACCAGCACGGCACGGCCATCATCGTGGCCGCCGCCGTGACCAACGCGCTGAAGATTGTGGGCAAGCGGCTGGACGGGCTGAAGGCCGTGTTCTCCGGGGCCGGGGCGGCGGGCACCGCCATTTTCAAGCTGCTGCGCACCATGGGCCTGCGCAACGCCGTCATCTGCGACCGCAGGGGGGCCATCTACGCCGGGCGGCCTGACCTGGAGGCCAACCCGGCCAAGACGGAGCTGGCGGCGCTGTCCAACCCGGAGGGCCTGCGGGGGCGGCTGGCCGACGGGATTGCAGGGGCCGATTTGTTCGTGGGCGTGTCCGCTCCGGGGGAGGTCACGGAGGACATGGTGCGCTCCATGGCCAAAGACCCCATCCTGTTCCCCATGGCCAACCCCGTCCGGGAGATTATGCCGTAGCTTGCAAAACAGGCCGGAGCGGCCGTGGTGGGCAGGGGCCGCTCCGACTTCCCCAATCAGATTAACAATGTGCTGGCCTTCCCCGGTGCTGGGGCTTATACACAGCGGCCGCTGCCGCCGATACTCCTGGTGTAGAGCGCGGGGGTCGCCG
>JAJPXI010000013.1 GCA_021205585.1 Oscillospiraceae bacterium | reverse complement strand
GGCGCGGGCATACCCCTTGAGGGTAATACTGCATGCAACCGTCACCCGGCCAGCACAGCTGGCCGGCCTACGCTACAAATGTGCCCCCGGCACATTTGCTTCACGCTGCGGTTTCAAACTTTTGCAACGCACTTTTGACGGAAAAGTTCCGCCAGCCGCCGCAGACGCATTTAATCAGTCCTTCCTTAATCTGAAAGAAGTATCAGTAGACTCTAATTATTTCCTTCAAAGAAAAAAGATTTAATACAAATTTAATTTTTTTGCTCTTCTTTTTTCATATTTTTCATGTATCATAATATCTGCAAGAGCAAGGGACAGTTTTCTTTTTCATTTCATTGTATCCTCTTTCTTTCAGCGCAAAGCCCGGACGCAAGGAGCAGCGTCCGGGCTTTGCATTTTTTGAGATGTTCCCCGGCGGCGCGGGCCGCCTGTTTGATACCGATTATCATAAAAAACGCAAATGCAGTTTTTTACAGCTCACAGCGCGTTGAGAATCCGTATAAATCAGCGTTTGGGGCAAGGGGTTCCGGCGGAGGGGGAAAGGCGTTCGATTGTCTCAATCAGTGCGTCAATCGTCGCCTCCGGGGCGGTGACGGCGGGGATGCCGTACCGTTCCGCTTCGGCGGCGGTCTGGGGGCCGATGCACACGCCGGTCACGCGGGAGAAGTCCGCGCCCTCCCCTGCGGCGGTGCAGAAGCCCCGGACGGTGGAAGCGCTGGTGAAGGCGGCCAGCAGGCCCTCCTGCTGTTCCACTAGGCGGCGCAGCTGGGGGTCTGGGGTCAGCCGTGTGCGGTAACAGGCCACGTCGTCAAAGGAAACGCCGGCCCCCGTCAGGGCAGCGGGCAGGTCCGGGGAACCCTGCTCCGCCCGGAGCAGCAGTACCCGGCCTCGGGCGGCCCCGGCCAGGGCCGCGCCAAGGTGGGCGGCGTCGTACACCTCTGGGATTAAGTCCGCCCGCAGGCCGCAGGCTTTCAGCGCCCCGGCGGTGCCGAGGCCGATGGAGGCCAGCCGGACGCTTCCCAGCCGCCGGGCGTCCCAGCCCCGGCGCTCCAGGCAGGCGGCGAAGGCCTCCACCCCCGCCGCGCTGGTAAAGGCCAGCCACTGGTAGTCCTGAATGTTCTCCAGCGCCCGCTCCATAGCGGGGCAGGGGAGGATGGAAACGGTTTCAATGCAGGGACATTCCAGCACGTCGGCCCCCAATTCCCGCAGGCGGCGGGACAGAACGCCGGCGCGCTCCCTGGGCCGGGTGACCACAATCCGCTTTCCCTTCAGGGGCAGCGCGTCGAACCAGTCCAGCTTCTCCCCCAGCTGGCACACCCGGCCAAACACGCTGATGGCCGGGCTGGATATTTCCTGTTCCCTGGCGGCCTGGGCCAGGGTGGACAGGGTGGCGTCCAGCCGGCGCTGACGGGGGGTGGAGCCGCTTTCAATGACGGCGGCGGGGCAGTCCGGGTTCATCCCCGCCCGGAGCAGTCCGGCGCAGATGTCCGGCAAACTGGTCACGCCCATCAGAAAGACCAGAGTGCCCCCCGCCCGCACCAGGGCCTCAAAGTTGATGTCCAGGGCCTTGCCCTTCCGGGCGTGGCCGGTGACGATGTGCAGAGAGGAGGTGAAGTCCCGGTGGGTCACCGGGATGCCGGCGTAGGCGGGGACGGCAATGGCCGAGGAGATGCCGGGAACCTCCCGGAAGGGGACGCCGTGGGCCTGGAGAGTCTCCAGTTCCTCGCCCCCCCGGCCAAACAGGAAGGGGTCGCCCCCTTTCAGACGCACGGTGTTTTTTCCCTCCAGGGCCTTTTCCAGAAGAATCTGATTGATCTGCTCTTGGGGGATGGGGTGGTGGGAGGCCTCCTTGCCCACGTCGACGCGCTCCGCGTCCGCCGGAATCAGCGCTAAAATGGACGGGCTGACCAGCCGGTCGTAGACCACCACCTGGGCCTCCCGCAAAGCCTGCCGCCCCCGGAGGGTCAGCAGGCCGGGGTCGCCGGGGCCGGCCCCTACCAGCGTTACCGTTCCAATCACAGGCTTCCTCCTTCCGCTCCGGCGGCCATGCGCCGGGCCAGTTCGATTCCCAATGCCTCCCCCGTCTCCGGCGGGCCGGACAGGGCGGCTTTCCGCCCGCGCTCGTCCATGCCCCGCAGGGTCAGCCGCCCCCTTTCGACGACGGCGTAGGCCGCCACCGGGGAGGAGCAGCCGCCCCCCAGCATCCGGACGAAGGCGCGCTCGGCGGCCACGCATAATTCAGTTTCCCGATGGCCCACGGCGGACAGGAAGGACGTATCCTCCCCCCGCCGGATCTGGACGGCCAGCGCCCCCTGCCCGGCGGCGGGCAGCATTTCCTCCGGGGAGAAATAGCGGTAAACGCGCCCCTCCAGCCCCAGGCGCTTCAGCCCGGCGGCGGCCAGAATCAGGGCGCAGAAGCCCCCCTCGTCCAGCTTGCGCAGGCGGGTCTGCAAATTCCCCCGCACCGGGGCCGCGGGGATGCCGGGATAGAGGGCGCTCCACTGCATCGCCCGGCGGCGGCTGGCGCAGCCCACGGGCAGGGCGGGATTTAATTTTCGGCATCCGGCGGGGAGCACCAGCACGTCCCTGGGATCCTCCCGTTTGGAGAAGGCGGCCAGAGGCAGGGCGGGGTTTTCCTCCATGGGCAAATCTTTGCAGCTGTGAACCGTCAAATCCACCCGGCCCTCCAGCAGGGCGGCGTCCAGCTCCTTGACGAACAGGCCCTTGCCCCCCACCTGATCCAGAGTGCGATCCAGGATTCGGTCGCCGGTGGTTTTCATGGTGACCAGATCCAGGGCCAGAGCCGGGGCGGCCCGGCGGATGTCCGCCATGACCAGCCGGGCCTGGGCCACGGCCAGCGCGCTCTCCCGGCTGCCCACGCGAAGTACGGTTTTGCTCATGACAGTTCCTCCAGGCATTGGCGGATGGCTTTGGCCACCCGGGCCGTTTCGGCGTGGCGGCTCCCGTCGGAGACCACCCCGACTGCAAGGCCGTCCCCCAGGCACAGGGCGGGGAAAAAGAAGGTACACTCCTCCTGGCAGTCGGCCACGCTGACGGGGATTCCCAGGGCTTTGGCGTCCAGCCCCACCCGGCGGTTGACCGGGCGGCTGCCGGTGGCGGCCACGGCCAGGGCCGCTCCCTCCAGATCCCCGGCCCGGTAGTCCCGGCGGACGTGTTCCACCCCCTCCGGGGCGGGGACGGGGGCGGGGTCGATGAGCTTCACCCTGGCCCCGCACGTCAGCAGGGTTTCCGCCCGGCGCAGGCCCACGCCGCCGCCGCCCACTACCACGCACAGCCGTCCGCTTAAATCAAGGAACATGGGGAAGCGCGGGGGCTTCCGATTCTCCCGATTCATCCTGTTCTCCCTCCCGGTTCACAACGGCGCGGCCCCTGGTGTGGGCGCGAATATTCATGCAGCACTGCTCCAAAAGCCGGGCTGTCCACTGCTCGCTCAGGCCGCCGGCCAGCAAGTCCACCGTGCGGCCCACCGCCAGCTCCACCAGCTCCGCCGGATCGGTCTCCCCCTCCAGCTCCCTGGAGGTGCAAACCCGCTCGGTGACGGCCTGTTTCAGTTCCTCTAAGGCGTCCAGGCAGTCCTTATAGTTCAGCCAGCGGTAAAATTGCCCCTGGTGGCGGGCGAGGATTTCCTCCACCGCCGGGGGGATCTCCCGGCTGGGGGCGCAGCCCTGCAAATCGTCCACGTTGAACAGCTTCACCCCGTCGATTTGCCCCGCCTGGGGGTCGATGTCACGGGGGATGGCCAAATCCACCGCCCAGGCGGGGGGATGGGCCAGGG
>JAJPXI010000219.1 GCA_021205585.1 Oscillospiraceae bacterium | reverse complement strand
CGACAGGCCTGAAAGCGGCCCTTCTCCCCTGCGGACATTCCCCGCAGGACGGGGAGCGGGACGTGCAGGGCGGGGGCGTTCAATGCGGCGGCCACGTCCACAAAGCTGTGGAGGATGCAGGGCGTCCCCGCCCGCCGGCACACCTCCAGCACCCGCCCGGCCAGTCGCCGGTACTCCCCCTCGGATAAATCCTTTTCCCGCAGGAGGATGCCCGCCGGACGGGCGGCGGCGATGGCCTCTATCCTGTCCGGAAACGGCCCCCGGCACAGGGCCCGGCTGGTCACGCATAATATTTCAGACATAGACGTACTCGTTCAGCACGGGCTGGAGCCCCTGCCCGGCCATGTCCCGGTACATGGCGGGCAGGCTGCGGCCGTCGCTGATTTCAAACTGCTCGTCCCCCCCGCCCCCGTCGGGCGCTCCGGCGTATTTGCTCTCGTGGTCGCCCACGCCGGTGGACACCCCGGCGGACACCTTGGTGGCGGCGATTCTCACAATTCCGTCCCGGAACCGGGCGCTCTCCCTGGAGGAGACGGTGATGCCAACAAAGGGCAGGAAGATGCGGTAGGCGCAGAGGATCTGGCACAGCTGCCGCTCCCCCACGTCCTGGGGGCTGATTTTTTCGTTGTTGACGATGGGTCGCAGCCGGGGGCAGGACAGGGACATCTCGGCCTGTGGATACTTGCGCTGAAGATAATAGACGTGCAGGGCGCTGGCCAAAGCGTCCTTCCGAAAGTCCGACAGCCCCAGCAGGGCGGAAAAACCCGCCCCCCGCATTCCGGCCCGCAGCGCCCGCTCCTGGGCGTCGAAGCGGTAGGGGAACACCCGCTTGCGGCCCAGCAGGTGCAGCTGCTCGTAGCGCCGGGGGTCGTAGGTCTCCTGGAACACGGTGACATAGTCCGCCCCGCTCTCGTGGAGCAGGCGGTAGTCCTCCGTGTTCACCGGGTAGATCTCCAGCCCCACCGTGCGGAAATACTTCCGGGCCAGGCGGCAGGCCCCGGCAATATATTCCACTCCGCTCTCCCTGGGGCTCTCGCCGGTCAGCAGCAGGATTTCCTCCATGCCGCTGGCGGCGATGACCTGCATTTCCCGCTCCAGCCCCGCCCCGGTCAGCTTCATGCGGCGGATCTGATTGTAGCAGTTGAAGCCGCAGTAGACGCAATAATTTTCGCAGTAGTTGGCGATGTACAGCGGGGTGAACAGGTAAACCGTGTTGCCGAAATGCCGCCCCGTCTCCCGCCGGGCCCGCCGGGCCATTTCCTCCAGAAACGGCTCCGCCGCCGGGGACAGCAGGGCCTTGAAATCCTCCACCGAGCAGGCTTCATGCTCCAGAGCCGCGCGCACTTGGGCGGCGGTATAGCGGCGATAGTCGTAGTTCTCCATGTGGGCCGCCACCTGTTGGTACACGCCGGACTGGATGCGCTCCATGTCGGGCAGGTAATCCATATGGTCGCTCCGGCTGGACGGGTCGCTCTCCAGCCGGTGCTTTTTCGCCAGAGCCGCCGGGGACAGGGTTTCCGCGTCCACAAAAAACTGGTTTTCCATGCCGCGCCCCCTCAGTCCCGGAGAAAGCCCGTCAGCGGGTCGGAGGAGCTGGCCCCTCTGGCCAGCACCCGGCCCAGGCCGGCGCGGTAGGCCAGCCGCCCGGCCTGGACGGCCTGGCGGAAGGCGGCGGCCATCCGGGGCAGGTCCCCCGCCGTGGCCAGGGCCGTATTGGCCATGACGGCGGCGGCCCCCATCTCCATGGCCCGGCAGGCCTGGGAGGGCCGCCCGATGCCCGCGTCCACGATAACGGGCAGTTCTATCTCGTCGATGAGGATCTGAATAAACTCCCCCGTGACCAGCCCCTTGTTGGAGCCGATGGGCGCGCCCAGGGGCATCACGGCGGCGGCCCCGGCCCGGCACAAGTCCCTTGCCACGTTCAAATCCGGGTACATATAGGGCAGCACCACAAAGCCCTCCCCGGCCAGGGTCTCCGTTGCCCGGATGGTCTCCTGGTTGTCGGGCAGCAGGTATTTGCTGTCCCGCATGATTTCAATTTTGATAAAATCCCCGCAGCCCAGCTCCCTGGCCAGCCGGGCGATGTGGACGGCCTCCTGGGCGTTCCGCGCCCCGGAGGTGTTGGGCAGCAGGGTCACGCCCTGGGGGATGTAGTCCAAAATATTCTCCCGCTGGGCGGTGTTGGCCCGGCGCACCGCCAGGGTAATCATCTCGGCCCCGGCGTACTGCACTGCCGCCTGGATTAAATCAAGGGAGTATTTCCCTGAGCCGAGGATGAACCGGGAGGTAAACTCCCGCCCGCCCAAAACGAGCTTGTCCTGTGTATTCACGTCTGTTCTCCTTTCTCCGCGTCCCGGCAGGACGCAGGGCCGCCGCCGGTCAGGGCGCAGATGGTGGGGCTTGCCCCGCACACGGGGCAGTCCGGGTCGGCGGAAAAGCGGACGGCGCGGGCCTGTGTGCCCAGACCGTCGAAGCACAGCACCCGACCGGTCAGCAGCTCCCCCATCCCCAGCAGATACTTGACCGCCTCCAGCGCCTGAAGGCTGCCGATAACCCCGGTCACGGCCCCCAAAATACCCGCCTGGGCGCAGGTAGGGGCCTGCTCCGGCGGCGGGATCTCCCCCAGCAGGCAGCGCAGACAGGGCCCCTGGCCGGGGACGTAGGTCGTCACCTGCCCCTGAAAGCCTACGGCCCCGGCGTGGACGTAGGGCTTGGCCGACAGGACGCAGGCGTCATTGATTAAAAACTTCGTCTCAAACCGGTCTGTGCAGTCCAGCACGATGTCATAGGGGGCGATGATCTGCCGGATGTTGTCCGCCGTCACCCACCCCGGATGGGCCTGGACGCGCACGTCCGGGTTGCGCCCCTCCGCTGCCCGCCGGGCGCGGGGGAGCTTTTCCTCCCCCACGTCCTCCGAGCCGTAGAGAATCTGCCGCTGCAGATTGGAGAGGGAAACCCGGTCGCCCTCGGCGACACCCAGGGTTCCCACCCCGGCGGC
Source organism: Oscillospiraceae bacterium (assembly GCA_021205585.1). Lineage (GTDB taxonomy): Bacteria > Bacillota > Clostridia > Oscillospirales > Oscillospiraceae > JAJPXI01. Next base: position 820 of record JAJPXI010000219.1, on the reverse strand, counting down.
GGCCAGGTACAGCAGGGCACTGGAGCCAAGGCCGCCCGCGCCGATGACCAGAACCTTGGCGGCCAGCAGACGTTCCTGCCCCCGCTCCCCCACGCCGGGCAGGGGCAGCTGCCGGGCGTACCGCCGGGCCTGTTCTTCCGTCAGGGCCACCTCAGCCGCCCCCCACAAAGCTGACAATTTCCACAGTGTCCCCGTCCTCCAGCACCGTCTGGCCGTATCGGGCCCTGGGGTCGATCTCCCCGTTCCGCGCCGCGGCATTCAGCCCCAGGTTGTACCCCGCCGCGGTCAGGTAGTCCAGCAGGACCGTCCCGGCGGCTTTCCGGGCCGCGCCGTTTACCGTCACCATATCCATCCCTCCAGAAAAGAAAAACGGGAAACCGCCTGACTGGCAATTTCCCGCAAACTCGGTCGTCCCTACGTTGGCATTATCCAAATCAGGTTATGGGTCGAAGGCCACACCTTCCTCTCAGCCTGTATCCAAGCTCCCCGTTTTTTTATTGTACTTCTATTATACATAAGTTTCTTGAAAATGCAAGTCTTTTTTCTTCAAAGCGCATGGAAAATATTTTTTCGTCAAATATACGCTCCGGTGTATGATCGCTGGCAGCTTGACCGATGTGCTGTGCCCTGATATCGAAGCGATTCGGGTTATGCAACCGTCTCGGTACCGCAGTCCGCTTTGTGCGGTGCAGCCTATGCCCGAAGGAATGACTCTCCGGCATACCCGTCCGCTCACGCGCATAGAGTTGGAATAGGATTTTCTAAGGAAGGACTGATTAAATCGGCAAGAGCGGATGGCGAGAAATTTTGCGACAAAAGA
>JAJPXI010000243.1 GCA_021205585.1 Oscillospiraceae bacterium | reverse complement strand
TGAAAAACTCCGAGAGTCACGGATGACAATGAATAATATTCAAAACAAGTACAGGAGGCGGGAAGATTGTTGCCTAAACTGCTGCAAATGATTCGTCTATCCGTACAGAACGAGGAAATGTTGATATTCAAGTATGTATATTGATTTGTAGCCGGATGCAGATTTGCAGGGCCAAAACTGGGGTATGGCGGTCTTCTTCCCCTGATTTTGGGGGCATTTCGAAATCCAGGAATAGCGAGAATTAAAATTTTTCTGCTCAATATTCACCGCATTTCTTGCTTTGTTCACGGATTTTCACACTTATCAGAGTTTTTCAGCAGACCCTAATTGTACATCTGTGGATCCTTCAATAGATTGTTGGGGACAACCATGTTACCCACGCAAACATTTTGCTAAAAAATCTTGTGCATCAGCAACATCAATGCTTTTATCAAAATTAAATACGATTTCCTCCAACAATTTGCCATCGTATTGTGTAACGCCGCGAGAATTGCGGCCAGCCCAATGCTTTATGATTCTTGTCCCGGATAAAAGCTGTCGATTGAACATGGAACAAAGGCGTGTGCTAACACGTTTGTTTTCGTCAATCGCAACAACATAAATCAAATAAACACTTTTATCTTTTGAAAGAAAGCTAAGCAACTTGTCAATATTATATCCTTTGGGGTTGCTTGATAAAAATAAAATCTTCGTTTTAATGTCTGTCTCCGTAAGATAATGCTCAAATTCTCTTTCGTAGTCTCCCAACGCATCGGCAGTAAATATCTCTGGAAGAGGGCTTCTATTCCGCAAGCAACGAATCAACACATCTTTTAAATCGTCTTCGGCAGTAATCAAATATTCTATAATCCGTCCTCTCAAATTAACATTGTCAATGAAAGCAGCTATTGCTATTTCAGATTCTACTGCCCTTACCCGTTTATGCAAATCGTTATCCAAAACACTATACTCATCTGACGCCAAGAAAGAGATTGCCCTGTTTACTGAATCTCGAATACAACTTACTTGCATTTCATTAGGGGTAAATTTCCTCCCCGTTGGGGAAATATTATTTGTCGCTTCAACTAAACGACCAAGATTTTCTTCAAATGTATAATTTTCATGTGAAGTGAACAAAAACTCAAAATTTTCGGGAACATTAGCCACACCCTCAAAAGAACGCATAATATCACTTCCGTTGAAACTTCCCTTAATATTATCGTTTCGCAGTTCTTGCGAGGAATGACTTACCTTTCGCAAAAATGTCGTATTTGCAAGCATCAAATAATTTTTTAACGGCGTTACAAGGCATACAATGAATGGAATATTATCATACTTGTGCAAAGTTGAAAGAGATAGGACGGTATTAGAAAAATTTCCCGAAGTAGCCTTACAGAACCTGATTGCAAACCACTCCCCGTAAAAAACACTTCTCTCCCTTACAAGATTGAATTGTCTCTGAACTTGTACTGTTAATCCAACTTTATCTGCAATGCCGTCCTTGTTTGAAATAAACTTGACCAAAAAGTCAATCAATTCTTTATTGTACATTTTTATTCTCTCTCCAAATCAAAAAGTGTTCGCTGTTCCTCAACTTCAATTTCCGATTCAGCTTTATTTTTGGTTGATTTCCTGCTATGCTTGCTCAACGTAGAGGATGAATTGCTCGCTCTGGATTGCTGTTCAGACATTGAATTTCGTTCCCAAAACACTCCATTTGCATAACCTTGAATTTCTGTATTATCTTCTGCCATTGCAAGCCGTTGTTCCGCCCACACACAATATTGCGGTTCAATTTCCACTCCCAAATAATGTCGATTTAATTTTTTTGCCACAACACTTGTTGTACCAGACCCCAAAAATGGGTCAAAAATGACCTCGCCTTCTGATGATGATGCAAGTATGATTTTTGCCATCATCTTTTCCGATTTTTGTGTGGGATGCGCTGTATTTTCTGCCATAGACCAAAACGGGATAGTGATATCGTCCCAGAAATTTGACGGACAAGTATCGCGATAATTCCCGTTTTTAGATTCAGTCCAATCTTTTGGCTTACCATCAATACGGTAAGGGGCAATCACCTTTTTCCGAATTTTCACCGCATCAAGATTGAAAGTAAAGCGATTGCTATTAGTGGCAAACCAAATGTCCTCCATGCCGTTTTTCCAATTTGCTTTTGCACCTCTCCCTTTTTCACGCTGCCATGTAATGCGGTTTCTCACACAGAAAAACTCACCCAACACCTTTCCAATGATTAGACTTGTTTCCCAATCGCAACACACGTATATTGAACCTGTGCCCTTTAATAAAGGCTTAACCGCTCTTAACCATTGTCGTGTATATTTTTCATAATCCGAATCCTTCTTCTTAGAAAATATTGTGCCGTTGTACGATTTTGTCAGGTTATACGGGGGATCGGCAATAATCAAATCAACAGTATCTGGGGGCAGTAAGGGGCAAACGCTAAATGTATCGCCGAGTATCGTCTTGTCAAGTACATCGTCAAGCGATTCCTGTTTTCTTTTCACGGAAATACAGCGATTTAAGTATATTGCGCCCTCACTGACAGGAGTATCTATCGTTTTATTCCTTCCTGCTTTTTGATTTGCCATGGTATTCTCCTTTCAGGTATTATTTCTGTTGTTTGACTTAATGTGCCATCATTTTTCTATGACTCAATCGCCCAATGCTAACTTTTTGTTAATCCCTCGCCCTGTCTGATATTTCCAGCTTTTGAATTACTGTTTTATCGGCACAGTGTTTTCCGTGGCAGATTTGGAAACCTGCCGCTCCGCCTTTATTCCAATGTTTGAAGGATTCCCGTGTCCCGCATGGAGACAAAATCGTCGCCGCTGAAAACCAGGTGGTCCAGCAGGTAGATCCCGGCCTGGGCAAAGGCGGCCATGGCCTGCCGTGTGGCCGTCACGTCCTCCCTGGAGGGGACGGCGAAGCCGCTGAGGTGGTTGTGGGCCAGCACCACCTGGGCGGCGCCGCAGGACAGGGCCGCCTCCAGGGCGCTGCGGGCATGGAACGCCACCCCGTCCAGGCTTCCCTCGGACAGGCGGCGGCACAGCAGCACCTTCCGCCGGGCGTCCAGACACAGCAGGACAAGGCTCTCCCGGCTCTGCCCGAAAAACTCCGGGGCCAGGTACGCCCCCAGCCGCTCCGTGGTGTCCAGCACGTCGCCGGTCTGGTTCAGCCGCTGCTGGTAGCGCTGCCCCAGGGCCGGCATCAGGCGAATCAGCACGGCGGTATGCTCCCCCACGCCCTCCACCTGGAGCAAATTTTCATAAGAGGCGTGGAACACGCCGGGCAGGGAGCCGAAGGTATCCAGCAGCCGGTGGGCCAGGGCGTTCACGTCCCCCCGTGGGATGGCGTAAAACAGCAGCAGTTCCAGGGCCTGGTGGTCGGCCATTCCCTCCAGGCCCCTGACCCTGAACTGCTCCCTGGCCCGGCCCCTGTGGCCTTTGTGGGGGTTATCGCCCGCCATATTGCTCCAGATACGCCTCCATCCGGCCGCGCATCTCACCGTCGATGTACACCCGGCCGTCCACCTCCCGGTTATAGAGGAAAGAGAGAATGTCCCGGATGGTCACGATGGGGCAGACCTGGATTCCGTAATCCTCCCGCAGCTCGTCCAGGGTGGAGCAGTCCCGGGTGCCCCGCTCCATTCGGTCGGCGGAGACGAACAGGTGGGTCACCCGCACGTCCCCCAGGGCCTGGAGCAGTTTTAAGGACTCCCGCACGGCGGTGCCCGCCGTGACCACGTCCTCCACGATGGCCACCCGATCCCCGTCCCTGGGGAGATAGCCCACCATGGAGCCGCCCTCCCCGTGATCCTTGGCCTCCTTGCGGTTGAAGC
>JAJPXI010000204.1:1897-3860 GCA_021205585.1 Oscillospiraceae bacterium | reverse complement strand
GCGCATCGACACCGGGCACTACCCCATGAGCCCGGCTCGGGGGCACAGCCACCATCGCCTGATCGACATGGGTTTTTCCCAAAAACAGGCGGGGGGGGCGCGCTAAATCAGCAGCGCGATTTTGGGTCTGTCCGCTGTGGTGCTGACCACCAGCGGGCCGGTGAAGGCCATCCTGCTGTTGGTCGCCCTGTGCGTGGCCGGGCTGTTTGGTATTCGGATTTTCCTGCACGGGGAGAAAAAGAAGGAAGAAGCCCCGCCGGTGGGGGAGGGGGAGTCCTCCCAGGCGGGGACGGAAGCCCCGCCGAAGCAGCCGGACGGGGCGCGGGGGCCGGAGGAGCGGACGGATGGGTAAAAAGGTCATGTCCATTTTTGGCACCCGGCCGGCGGCCATAAAAATGGCCCCCCTGCTGCTGGGGATGGAGCGCCGGGAGGGGCTGGAGAGCGTTTGCTGCGTCACCGGGCAGCACCGGGAGATTTTAGACCCCGTTCTTCGGTTGTTCCATATCCAGCCTCAGTTTGATTTGAATGTAATGGAGCCGGGGCAATCCCTGTCTGTTTTGACCAGCCGGGTGCTGGCGGGGCTGGAGCCGGCGCTGGAGCGGGCAAAGCCGGATTTTATCCTTGTCCACGGGGACACGGCCAGCACCCTGGCCGGAGCGCTGGCCGGGTTCTACCACCAGATTCCCGTGGGCCATGTGGAGGCCGGTCTGCGCACGGGGAACCGGTACGCACCCTTCCCGGAGGAGGTCAACCGCACCCTGGTCAGCCACATCGCCAGCGTCCATTTCTGCCCCACGGCGGTCAACCGGGGCAACCTGCGGCGGGAGGGCGTGGAGCAGGACGTCTATGTGACGGGTAACACCGTCATCGACGCCATTCAGTCCATCGTTGAAAAGGACATTCCCTTTACAGACCCATGCCTGCAAGGGCTGAACTACGATTCCCGCAAGGTGCTTCTGGTTACCTGCCACCGCCGGGAAAACTACGGCGCGCCTATGGAGCGCATCTTTTCCGCCCTGCGCGCCCTGGCCGAGCGCTACCCGGAGGTGGAGCTGGTCTACCCCATGCACCCCGCCCCGGCGGTGCGCCGCCCGGCGGAGCGGCTGCTGGGCGGTCACCCCCGCATCCACCTTTTGGAGCCGCTGGACGTGCAGGAGATGTACCGCCTGCTGCGCCGGTGCTATATGGTTCTGTCGGACTCCGGCGGGCTTCAGGAGGAGGCCCCCAGCCTGGGCAAGCCGGTGCTGGTCCTGCGGGAGGACACCGAGCGGCCCGAGGCGGTAGAGGCGGGCACCGTCAAGCTGGCGGGCACCCAGGGGGAGCGTATTTTGTCCCTGGCCTCGGAGCTGATTGAAAGCCCCCCCGCTTACAGCCGGATGGCCAAAGCGGTCAACCCCTACGGGGACGGCCAGGCCTGCGGCCGTATTTTGGACGGCGTGGAGTTTTATTTAGGGCTGCGGGATCGGCCTCCCGGTCAGTTTTCCCCGTCCTCCTCCCTGTGAAACAGGCCGAAGGCCACAGCCAGCCCCAGGACGATGAGGACGTCCAGATTGTCCTCCCCGTCGGCGCAGAGGAGCAGGAGAATCAGCAGCAGCAAAATATCCCCGCTGTCGATTTTTCCAAAACCCTGAAACAGACCGCCCAGCCTGCCCACCAGCCCCTCCAGGGGGCCGGGGGAGGGCGGAGCGCCCTGGGACTCCGGCTCCAGGGGCCGGTAGGCGCTGTCCGCCGGGATATAGCGGTTATACATGCGCGTCCCCCTTCCGAAAGGCATCCAGCGCCAGGCGAATGACCCTGGACAGCCGCGCAATCTCAATGGCCTGGTCGATTTTCGCCCCCCGCTCCGGCTTCAGGAAGGGGCGCAGGGCGTTGAGCAGGGCGGCGCGGCTGTCGTCGGCGCTGCGGTATTCCGAGAGGATTTTTTCGCCCAGTTGGAGCAGCCGGGGGTCCAGGCTCCCCAGAT
>JAJPXI010000204.1:0-1887 GCA_021205585.1 Oscillospiraceae bacterium | reverse complement strand
CGCGGGGGTAGCCGTCGCGTTTTTTCCCCCCCGGTTGCCCCCCGGGGGGGGCCGGCCCCCCCCTACCCCTCCCGGGTTGGCCGCATTGTTTGGGGGGGGGGGGGGCGGGGGCCTGTTCTGCCTGTTCTGTCGGGCCGGAGCTGCCGGAGGAGTTGTTGAGGGACTGGGCGATAGACATGATTTGGCTCATGGCCTCCGGATTACCTAAAATTGACTGCAATTTGTCCTCAAACTCGCTCATGTCCGGCACCTCCCGCCGCTTACTGCCCGGCCTTCTGGTTCAGCTGTTCCACCAGCCGCGCCCCTTTGGGATCCCGCAGCAGCCCCTCCAGCAGTGTTTGCAGCTGGGCCTGGTTCCCGCCCATGGCATCCTGCGCGGCATTTTTCAGCCCGCCCTGGGCCTTTTTGTCCAGCAGCTGGAGCAGCTGTTGGGCCTCCCCGGAACGCATCAGCCGCTCCAGAGTCTGCTTGTCGTCCAGCAGCCGCCTGGCCTGCTGGGACTGGAGCAGGGCGTCTAAATTCGACGATTGATTCATATGGATCGCCTCCAATGGAAAGAAAGTCATACCCCATTCTATGAGGAATTTTGAAGAAGGTGACAACAATTCGGATTTTGTTTTTTTCCGACGCCCACGGCCAGACCGAACGGATGCTGGCGGCGGCGGCGCGGGAGCACCCAGACGAGGCGCTGTACCTGGGGGACTGCCTGCGGGATTTTGACGCGCTGCGCCGGGCGTTCCCAAATCTGGAAACTCAGGTGGTCCCCGGGAACTGCGACGGGCCCACAGGCCTGGAGGACGCGCTGCTGCTGGAGCGGGAGGGCGTGCGGCTGCTGCTGGGGCACGGGCACCGGTGGCAGGTGAAGGTGGGGTTGGAGCGGGCGCTGGGTGCCGCCCGGGACGCCCGGGCGGACGTGTTGCTGTTCGGCCACACCCACGCGGCCCTGTGCGAAAAACGGGGGAGCCTGTGGCTGCTCAATCCGGGCACCGTGGGCGGCGTGGGCGCCCCGGCCAGCTACGGCCTGGTGACAGTTGAGAACGGTGCGGCGGCCTGCCGGGTCAAATGGTGCAGAAAATAGGGGAGGGGAGCAGTATGGATTGGGATTCACTGGAGCAGAGCTGCCGGGCCTGCCGTAGATGTTCCCTGGCCGACACCCGAACCAACGTGGTGTTCGGCGTGGGGAACCCACAGGCCGAGGTCATGTTCATCGGGGAGGGCCCCGGGGAGCAGGAAGATTTGACCGGTGAGCCCTTTGTGGGCCGGGCGGGCAAGCTGCTGGACGATATGCTCTCCATCGTGGATTTAGACCGGAAGAGCAATATCTATATCGCCAACATCGTCAAGTGCCGCCCGCCGGGCAACCGTGACCCGCTGAACGTGGAGCAGGACGCCTGTATCGACTATCTGCGGGCCCAGACGGCGCTGATCCGTCCAAAAATCATCGTCTGTCTGGGCCGGGTGGCCGCCATGCGCATCATCCGGGAGGACTTCAAAATCACAAAGGAGCACGGCCAGTGGTTCCAGCGCGGCGGCGTTTGGATGATGGCCATGCTGCACCCCGCCGCCCTGCTGCGGGATCCCCGGCGCAAGCCGGACGCCTTTATGGATTTGAAAACCCTCCAGGTCAAAATCCGGGAGGTCTGCCAGCACACCTACGCCGGCCAGGCCGGCGCTGAATAAGCACGCCGCTGCGGTATTGTCTTATGCTGATCCTCATGAAAAAGCGCAAATGCGCTTTTTATAGCGCAGCGCGTTGAGAATCGTACGAGATGGGATTTTGAAGGCCCAGCCTTCAAAATCAGGCTGGGCACCAGCCATATTCCCTATGGAACCGCTGATTAAATGCGCCTGCGGCGTCTGGCAATGATTTTGCACAAGAGCAACGCT
>JAJPXI010000233.1 GCA_021205585.1 Oscillospiraceae bacterium | reverse complement strand
GATGGCCGATAGGCACAGCCCCGCGCAAAAAGTGCAGGCATCCTGTTCGCCGCCGTCTCCCGGCCAGCATAGCTGTCCAGGTGACGGTTTCAGCGTTGCTCTTGTGCAAAATCATTGCCAGCCGCCGCAGGCGCATTTAATCAGTGGTTCCTTATATATGAGGAAAGGGGAAGATTGCCTTGGACTGCGTACACGCCGTAGAGATGCGGCACATTACCAAGCGCTTCGGAGAGGTGACGGCCAACGACAATGTGGACCTGTCCCTGAACCGGGGGGAGATTTTAGCCCTGCTGGGGGAAAACGGCAGCGGCAAGACCACCCTGATGAACATGCTCTCCGGCATCTACCGGCCCGACGGGGGGGAGATTTTCGTCAACGGCCAGCCGGCCGCCATCCGCTCCCCAAGGGACGCCTTCGCCTATGGCATCGGCATGGTACACCAGCACTTTAAGCTGGTGGACGTGTTCACCGCCGCGGAGAACATGGCCCTGGGCCAGCGGGAGCCGGGGGGCCTGGATTTGAAGGCCGTTTGCGCCAGGATTCAGGCCATCAGCCAGCGGTACGGCTTTCAGATTGACCCGAATAAAAAGGTCTACGATATGTCGGTGTCGGAAAAGCAGACGGTGGAGATTGTCAAGGTGCTCTACCGGGGGGCCGACGTGCTGATTCTGGACGAGCCCACCGCCGTGCTGACCCCCCAGGAGACGCAAAAGCTCTTCCGCGTGCTGCGCAGCATGAAGCAGGACGGGAAAGCGGTGGTCATCATCACCCACAAGCTCAACGAGGTCATGGAGATTTCCGACCGGGTGGCCGTTCTGCGCCGGGGCCGGTTCGTGGGTTCGGTGCCCACCGCCGAAACCGGCCCCCAGGCCCTGACCAACATGATGGTGGGCCACGCGGTCGCCCTGAACATCAACCGGCCCGACCCGGTGGATCCCCGGCCCCGGCTGACCCTCCGGGGCGTCACTGTGATGGACGGCGAGGGAATCGCCAGGCTGAAGGACGTCAGCTTCGAGGCCCGCAGCGGCGAAATCCTGGGGGTGGCCGGCATCGCCGGCTCCGGGCAGAAGGAGCTGCTGGAGAGCATCGCCGGACTGTGCCCCGTGTCCTCCGGCTCCATTCTCTACGCCCCGGAGGGGCAGCAGCCCTACGACCTGGTGGGCAAACGCCCCCGGAGCATTCAGCAGGCGGGTATCTCCCTGGCTTTCGTCCCGGAGGACCGGCTGGGCATGGGCCTGGTGGGGGACATGGGCATGGTGGGCAACATGATGCTGCGCTCCTGGCGCAAAGGCCGGGGGGCCTTCGTCCAGTGGAGGGATCCCAGCGAGCTGGCCCGGCAGGTCAAGGAGCAGCTGGACGTGGCCACCCCCAGCGTGGTTTTCCCGGTGCGCCGCCTGTCCGGCGGCAACGTGCAGAAGGTGCTGGTGGGACGGGAAATCGCCTCCCATCCCACCGTAATGATGAGCGCCTACGCCGTCCGGGGGCTGGACATCAACACCTCCTATACTATCTATAATCTGATGACCGAGCAAAAGCTCCAGGGCTGCGCCGTTATCTTCGTGGGAGAGGATCTGGACGTGCTGCTGGAGCTGTGCGACCGGATTCTGGTGCTGTGCGGCGGCAGGGTGTCCGGCATTGTGGACGCCCGGAGCGCCACCAAGGAGCAGCTGGGCCTGCTGATGACCGGCACGGAAAAGGAGGCGACGGCATGAGAGAACCGATTCTGCGCATCGCCCGGCGGGACGATTTGGGCCGGGGGGTCAGGTGGGCCATCCGGGGCGGCTCCTTCGTGGCCGCCATCCTGCTGGGGGCCATTATCTTCCTGGCCATCGGGAACAACCCCCTCTCCGCCTACGGCACCATCCTCTCCGGCTCCTTAGGCAAGGCCACCGCCCTCCGGCAGACCGCAAAAATCGCCGTCCCCTTGCTGGGCACCGCCCTGGCCATCGCCCCCTGCTTCAAAATGCGCTTTTGGAATATCGGCGCGGAGGGACAGATTACCGCCGGGGCGGTGGGGGCCACCTACTTCGCCCTGTTCTGGTACGACAGCCTGCCCTCCCCCCTGCTCCTGGTCGTCATGGCCCTGGCCGGGGCGGTGCTGGGGGGCGTCTGGGCGCTGATTCCCGCCGTGTTCAAGGCGAAATGGGGCACCAATGAGACGCTGTTCACCCTGATGATGAATTACATCATCATCGGCGTGGTGCGCTATCTCCAGGGCGGCCCCTGGGAGGGCAAGCCCGGCTCCCAGGTCATCACCCAGTTTGACAGCGCGGCCACCCTGCCCAAGGTGCTGGGGGTTCACTGCGGCTGGATTATCGTGCTGGCGCTGACCGTGGCCATGTTCATTTATATGAAGTACAGCAAGCACGGCTATGAAATCAGCGTCATCGGGGAGAGCGAGAACACCGCCCGGTACGCCGGCATGAACGTGCCCTGGATTATCCTGCGCACCGCCTTCCTCTCCGGGGCCATCAGCGGGCTGGTGGGCTTCATCGTGGTGTCCGGGGCCAACTACACCCTTTACGACGGGGTGGCCGCCGGGGTGGGCTTCACCGCCATCACCGTGGCCTGGCTGGCCCAGCTGAATCCTTTCGCCATGGTGGGCATCTCCGCCCTGCTGGCGGTGCTGGAAAAGGGCGCGGACACGCTGCAAACCCGAATGTCCGTCCCCGCCTCCATCTCTGACATTATCACCGGCATCTTCCTGTTCTGTATGCTGGGGTGCGAGTTTTTTGTCAATTACCGCATCATCCTGCGGGGCGGAAAGGAGGCGGCGGAGCATGAGTGAGTTTTTATCCTCGGTCAACAGCAGCTTTCCCGTGCTGCTGCTGATGGCGGCCATTCTGAACGGCGCGCCCCTGCTCTTTGGCACGGTGGGGGAAATTTTGTCGGAAAAAGCCGGAAACCTGAACCTGGGCGTGGAGGGCCTGATGTACATGGGCGGCGCCATGGGCCTGGGGGCGGTGTTCTACTACGAGCGGCTGGCCGGCTCTCCGGGCAACAGCGTGGCGGCCGTCCTGCTGGCGCTGCTGTTCGCCTTTCTGGGCGGGGCCTTCGGCGCGCTCATCTACGGGTTTTTGACCATCTCCCTGCGGGCCAACCAGAACGTCACCGGCCTGGCCCTGGCCATCTTCGGCACCGGGGCGGGGCAGTTCATCGGGGAGTATATGCGGGTAAGCACCGGGGGCTATGTCTCGGTCAGCAACGAGCTGATGGCCGTGTTCTCCGGCTCCCCTTTCCCCGCCGTCCTGCAAAATCTGCCCATCGTCGGGCCGCTGCTCTTCGGGCACAACCTGTTCGTCTACCTGGGCGTGGCCGTCTGCGCGGTCATGGGCCTGTTCCTCCGGCGCAGCCGCCGGGGGCTGTACCTGCGGGCCGTGGGGGAATCCCCCGTCACCGCCGACGCCGCCGGAATCAACGTCACCCGCTATAAGTACCTGGCCACCGTCATCGGCGGCGGCATCTCCGCCATCGGCGGCATGGTGTACATCATGACCATCGCCGGGAGCGTGTGGAACCACGAGGGCCTGTCCGGGGAGGGCTGGCTGGCGGTGGCCCTGGTCATCTTCTGCCTGTGGCGGCCAATCAACGCCATCTGGGGCTCCATTCTGTTCGGGGCGCTGATGATCCTCTACCTGCGCCTGCCCCTGGGCTTTATCCCCGACCAGATTTACCGCATCCTCCCCTATGTGATGACGGTCATCGTCCTGATTTTCACCAGCATGCGCAACAGCCGGGACAAGCAGCCCCCCGCCTCCCTGGGCCTGCCTTTCTTCCGGGAGGATCGGTGATGGGAGGGCAATTTTCAGAGTAAACGCAACAGGCACTCCAGTAATTCCTCTCCATACATGAAGGCAAACAGTTCAAAGGGGGAACG
>JAJPXI010000189.1 GCA_021205585.1 Oscillospiraceae bacterium | reverse complement strand
GTCGTGGAACACTCGCAGGCCGGGGTCGATGGCCTCGGTGTTGGGCTTTTTGGGCAGGATGCACATTTGGGCCTGCTGCAGCTGCTCCCAGCTCATATACTTCTCCATGCCGGAGGCGTCGTACAAAATCTTCACCAGTTCCTCCGGGGTGAACTCCCCGGAGTACGTGGCGTAGTAGTCCGGCCCCAGCTTTTTGGCCACCTCGGCGCAGCGCCAGAAGTCGTCCTTGCTCTCCCCGATGGGGGGGCAGCACTGCTCCTCCATGTAGACCGTCATGTAGGTGCCGCTGGAGGTGTCGTTGCCCAGATCCCGCATTTCAAACTTGGTGGCCACGGGCAGCACCAGATCCGCGAAACAGCAGTCGTTTTCCATCCAGGGCTGCTGGGTGACGATGGTTTCGATGTCCGGACTGCGGTAGCCATCGATGAACACGTTGCCCGCGTTCCAGCAGGTGACGTTGCAGGGGGAGTCGCTCCAAATCATGTGTACCTTGGAGCAGCCCTCTCTGGGATAGTGGAATTTGATAAACTGGGCCTCCGCCGTGGAGTGGCGGTGGGGGGCGGGCAGGGACATATCCGGCCCCTGCCGGCTGGGGGACCAGGCGCAGCCGTACCACTCGGCATGGCCCTCCACCAGGGCCTTCTGCACCAGGCACCGGGGGATGCACTGGGACACCGGAGAGGGAGGGTAGCACAGCTTGGCGTACTCCGGGGAGCGCTCGGCGATCTCCGGCGTCACGCCGCCCCGGCCCACCTTCACCTTAGGAGTGGCGGCCAGGTCCTCCGGGATGGAGGGCATACTGTCGCTGTTGCCGATCTGGGGGATGCTGATGATCTCCTCCGACTGGTAGGGCAGGGCAAAGTCGCCGGAGGTGAAGCAGTCCCACTCCAGCATTTTGGCCTGGTGGACGCCGGGGGCGCCCAGGCCCTGCATCCCCAGGAGCATCACCTCCAGCCGGGCCGGTTCGCTGGAGTAGGGGCCGCGGATGTAGCCGCCGCCGTTGCCGTGGAGGATGCTGGTGGTGTCCTTGGCCCACTTGCGGGCAAAGGCCTTGATGGTCCAGGGGGCCACGCCGCATTTTTCGCTGGCCCACCTGGGGGTTTTGGGCACCCCGTCCTCCCGGCCCAGCACATAGTCGGTAAACTTGTCAAAGCCGTAGGCGTGCTTTTCGATGTAGTCCTTTTGATAGGTGTCCTCGGTCAGCCAGATATAGGCGATGGCCAGCTGGAAGGCCACATCGGTATTGGGGCGGATGGGAATCCACTTGTCGGCGTGGACGGCGGCGGCGTAGTTAAAGGCCGGGTCGATGAACACGCTTTTGATGCCGATGGTGGTGAAAAAATAGCTCAAACTGCTGGGCAGCATACTGGTGATACCCAGCGGGGTCACCTCGGAGTCGCAGCCCCAGTAGAGCACCGTGTCTGCGTGCTGACAGATGTCAGGGAACAGGTTGGCGCTGGGGTTCATCTCCCCCAGGGGTTCGCAGCCCCACACATGGCGGGCGCCCAGGTGCCATCCCTCCCAGGAGTCCATGTTCCGCACCTGAACCGTGTACGGCCCCAGCAGCCCCACCAGCCGGTTGGGGCAGCCCTTGAAGGCCACGTGCTTGCCCTCGTTGTGTCCGTCGGACTCCACCAGAACGGCGCTCATGCCGTAGGTGTCCCGCATGCGCAGCAGCTCGTCGGCGGCCAGCTGGGCGGCCTCCTCCCAGCTGATGCGCACGTATTTGGAGATGCCCCGGTTCTGGGGGTTGCGCTCCCCCTTGGGATCCCAGTCCACCCGCTTCAGGGGATACGTCACCCGGTTTTTGGAGTATACCCTCGTTTTATAGGTCAGACCAAAGGGGGACAGGGGTGCCCGCTCCGGGGGCTGGAGCCTGCGTCCTCTGGCCTCGATGCACCATTTATTTTTTTGTACCTGCTCTTTGAAATCAACAGAAAAATCAAAGGGCCGGATGCGGACGACCCTGCCGTCCTTGATCTCCACCGAGCTGGGGTTGCCGGAGTCCCCCACGCCGGTTAAACTGGTTCCTTTAATGACCCGCCTGTCAGGGGCGATATGCTCGTTCAAGAGGCTTCCCTCCCGTTTTTCACTGCCCACAGTATACCATACCCGCAGGTGAAATGGAATCTTTTTTTCAAAAATTTTTACTGGAGAGATAGGCGTTTTGCACCATTCTCCCTGCAAAATTCCGCGCGCTTCCCCCCAATTCATACAAAAATTTTTCCGCCGCGCCCACCGGCGGAGAACGGGTATAAAAGTGCAGGATCAGGAACGCCGCAAGGCACCGCAGTCCGCTCTGTGCGGTGTTGCCTTTACGGCTCTAAAATCACCACGTCCACCCCTTGCTTCAGGGCGTAGTGGACGGTGTACCGGGTGCCGCCGGGCTGGCCGCCGTAGACGGCCAGCAGGCGGGAGGCCCGGTCCACCATATACCGGTTCCGGCGGTACAGGCAGCCGGGAGTGTAAAACTGCTGCACCACCGTCTCCACGGCGCACTGCCCCAGCAGCCATCCATACCGCTCCCGCTCTCCGGCGGGCCAGCCTTCGGCCTGCTCCGGGTAAGGGATAACCGCCTCCAGGGACACGCCGGGAACCCGGCGGCCCAGCTCCAGCACGATTTCCGCAAAGTACAAATCGATCCCCCGGGCCATGCCGGTGAGGAAATGGCGGCAGCCCTCGTTATAGGCCCGCTCCACCTCCAGGCGCAGGCGGTTTTGCAAATCTACGCAGCGGGGATCGTCCTCCCGATTCCCCCAGGGCAGCTTTTCCGGGCGGTGCCCGGTGACGCAGCAGGCTGCGGTTTTCTCCATAGCGCTCCCCCTCTCTTTCACGGAAATCAATTTTGCCGTCAATGCGCTGACACTACTATCGAAAAGAGCCGGATTATGCCGCCGCGGGCGCAGACGCAGATGCGCCCGCTGGGGATGGATGCGAAACTGCCTTTTTCATACTCCCTCTTCAGATTAAGGGAACCTCTAATAACTATGACAAGAGCAGATGGCAAAAGATTTTGTTGCAGAAAAAGGCGCAAAAGCGCAGGAATACTGTTCGCCGCCGTCTCCCGGCCAGCATAGCTGTCCGGCCTACGCTGCAAATGTGCCCCCGGCACATTTGCTTGACGCTGCGGTTTCAAGCTTTTGTAACGCATTTCTGCGACAAAAGATTTTGTCAGATGCCGCAGACATAGTTTTTAGAGGTTCCCTTAAAATGGGACATTTTATAATCTGAAGAGAGTATCAAAATTGATTTCCGTATCCCTCTTTGGATTGGATTGTACCACAGATACTGGCTGTCGTCAAGCAAAAATAGAACAAATATTCTATTTATTTTTCATGTGCCAGCGAGAGCAGTTTTGATGCTGATTCTCGTACGCGTCAAACGTGAGGGCGTAAAAAATAGCAGTCGGCATCATCGGTGTCGGCTGCTATAGAAAGGATGAGATTATCGGCTTGCCCTGCAATCCAGCGGCGCGTTCCACGGCAGGAGCGCCTCCATATTCTCAGTCGTGTTGGATCTCTGCATCAACCCTGCACTTTTTGCGCGGGGCTGTGCCTGCCGGCCATCGCTCCCTGCATTTGCGCGAAAGAGGAATTGGCCATTCACACAGCGCTTCCGCCAGCCGCCGCAGGCGCATTTAATCAGTGCTTCCCTAATTTTAGGCAGCACCGCGGAGCAATCTGTGCGGTGATGCCTGAGCCATATATGCGGACTACCGCCGCCGCTTTTTTCGCGGCCGTCCCCCTGCCAGACCGGCCAGCGCGCCGCCCAGCAGGCAGGCGCACAGCAGCCCCACACGCCGGCGCTGCAGGGCGACGTCGCGGTAGAGGATGGTAGCGGCGCGCAGCAGCAGCTTAAACAGGAATGGGGGGGGGCGGG
>JAJPXI010000063.1 GCA_021205585.1 Oscillospiraceae bacterium | reverse complement strand
CGTGGAGGCCGCCGCCCCCGCACCGGAGGCGAAAAAACCGGCCCCCGCCGCGCCAAAGGCCCCGCAGAATCTGGAGGGCGATGACGAAATGGCCGGGAAAATTACCGCCTTCCTGACCGGCCTGCTGGAGCATATGCAGATGAACGCCACGCCGGTGGTTCGCCTGGAGGCCGAGGGCGTCTACCAGGTCGACCTGGAGGGGGAGCGCCTGGGCGGCGTCATCGGCCGCCGGGGGGAAACCCTGGACGCCATCCAGCATCTGACCAGCTACGCCGTCAACCGGGGCCGCTCCAAGCGGGTGCGCATCCACCTGGACGCGGAGCACTACCGGGCCAAGCGGGAGGAAACCCTGGTGCACCTGGCCCAGCGGGTGGCCGACAAGGTGGTCAGGTACCAGCGCAATGTCTCTCTGGAGCCCATGAATGCCTATGAGCGCCATGTGATCCACACTGCACTGCAGGACTACCCCGGCGTGACGACCTACTCCACCGGCGTCGACCCCAACCGCCGGGTCGTGGTGGCGCTGGAAAAGGAATGAACATAGGGGCTGTATCAAACCGGCCGGTTTGATACAGCCCTGTTCTTGAAAGGAGCCGCCCATGGACGACGCGCCACTGTACCGCGCCCTGGCCGAATTTGCGGATACCGACCCCCTGCGCCTGCATATGCCGGGGCACAAGGGGAAGGGACTGCCCGGCTGGGAGCGGTTGGCCCGGCTGGACTTTACGGAGCTGCCCCCCACGGGGAACCTGTACCAGGAAGGCGGGGCCATCGGCCGGGCGGAGGAATTGTGGGCCGCCGCCTTCGGTATGGCCGCCTGCCAGATGCTGACCTGCGGCTCCACCCAGGGCGTCTTGGCCGCCATGACCCTGGCCTGCCCCCCCGGCAGTGCCGTGCTGGTGGATCGGGGCAGCCACCGCTCGATTTACAACGCCATGGCCCTGCTGGATTTGCGGCCCGTCTATTTTTGGGACAAAACCTGTCGGGGAATCCGGAAAGCCCTGGATGGGCACCAGGAAATAAAAACAGTTTGTATTACATCGCCAGATTATTACGGGCAGCTGTTTGACATTCCCGCCATCGCCCGGCTTTGCCATCAGCGGCAGGCCTGTCTGGTGGTGGACGGGGCTCACGGGGCCCATTTGCCCTTTTTGGGGCTGGAGCCCTTCCGGGGGGCGGATTTGACGGTCTGCTCGGCCCACAAGACCCTGCCCGTGTTGGGCCAGGGGGCGCTGCTGTTCTCCGGCGGACGCTTCGGCGGGGAGGAATTACGCCATGCCGCCGCCCTGTACGGCACCTCCAGCCCCTCCTATCCCATCCTGGCCTCCATGGATCTGGCCCGGGCCTGGATGCAGTCCCTGGAGGGCCGGGAAAACTACCGCCGGGTGTGCCGCCGGGTTCAGGCGCTGCGGGAACGGTTCCCCGCCCTGAGCGGGCGGGTAGATCCCGCCCGGCTGACCCTGCGCCTGCAAGACGGCCTTGCCCTGGAGCGGGCGCTGCAGGCGCGGAACATCTGGCCGGAGATGGCGGACAGGGGCCATGCGGTGTTCATCCTGACCGGCATGGACAGCGATGGGGAACTGAACCGGCTGGAGGACGCACTGGTGGAGTTGGATCCCTGCGGGGAGGCGGAGGAATCGCCCCAGGCCCCCTCGCCGGAGATGGTTTTGTCCCCCCGGCAGGCCCTGTTCGCTCCCAGTCAAACTGTGCGTTTGAGCCAGAGCCAGGGGCTGATTGCCGCCCAGCACATCGGACCCTATCCCCCCGGCGTGCCGGTGGTCGCCCCCGGAGAGCGCGTCACAAAAAAACATCTCGCATATTTGCGCGCAATCCGTTATAATAACTACGATACCTGTGAAATTCAAGTCGTCCGGTAAGGAAGGGGGCCGCTTCATGGACTTCTGGCAGCAATTCGGCGGTGCCCTGAACCGGCTGGGCCACGCCTACATCCTGGCCTGCCCCGACCGGGAGACCCTGCGCGAGGGGGCCGGCTTCCTGTCCGCCGCCTATGTGTGCACCAGCCAGGGGCGGCGGCCCTGTCTCCAGTGCGCCGGCTGCCGCAAGGCCGCCGGGGGCGTCCACCCGGATATTTTGGAGATCGCCCCCGCCCCCGACAAGCGGGACATCACTGTGGAGCAGATTCGCCAGCTGCGGCGGCAAGCCCCCGTCCTCCCCAATGAAGCCCCCAGGAAGGTCTTTGTCATCGACCAGGCCCACACCATGAACGCCAGCGGGCAGAACGCCCTGCTGAAGCTGCTGGAGGACGGGCCGTCCTACCTGGCCTTCCTGCTGCTGGTAGAGTACCCCCAGCAGCTGCTGCCCACCGTCCGCTCCCGCTGCGAGTGCCTTTTCCTTCGCCCCCAGGGGGCCGGGGAGGAGCCGGAGCAGGCTGCGGCCCAGGCCGCCCAGAAGCTGGCCGGGCTGCTGCTGGCCGGGGACGAGGCGGCCCTGGCGGAGTACGCAGCGGAGCTGGAGCGGGGCAAATGGAGCCGGGAGAGCTTGCGCTCCCTGCTGGACTGCCTGGAGGAGCAGCTGCGGCTCCAGGCGGGAGAGCGCCCCGGCCGGGCCGTCCCCGCCCTGGAGCAGGTCAAACGGGTGCGGCGGGGTCTGGCGTGCAATATGGGGGCCGGCCACCTGCTGGGCTGGCTGGCCGCCGGGACATTTTTATAAACGCCTTTTATTAAGGAGGAATCTTTGTGACCGAAATTATCTCCGTCCGGTTCAAGCCAGGCGGAAAGCAATATTATTTCGCCCCCCAGGGGCTGAAAATTAAGGCCGGGGACGGGGTCGTCCTGGACACCGCCCAGGGGCTGTCCTACGGGGAGTGCGTCCGGGGCAACCATCTGGTGACAGACGACATGGTGCTCCAGCCCCTGCGCACGGTGGTGCGGGTGGCCACCCAGCGGGACAAGTTCACCGCCGAAAAAAACCGGCAGCGGGAAAAGGACGCCATGCGCATCTGCCGGAAAAAAATCGCCCGCCACGGACTGGACATGAAGCTGGTGGACGCCGAGTGCAGCTTCGAGGGAAATAAAATATTATTTTTCTTCACCAGCGACGGGCGGGTGGACTTCCGCGCCCTGGTGAAAGACCTGGCCACCAGCCTCCACGCCCGCATCGAGCTGCGGCAGATCGGCGTGCGGGACGCGGCCCGGATGCTGGGCGGACTGGGCATCTGCGGCAAACCCTTCTGCTGCGGGCAGTTTTTGAAGCAGTTCCAGCCGGTGTCCATCAAAATGGCGAAAACTCAGAACCTGTCCCTGAACCCCGCCAAAATTTCCGGCACCTGCGGGCGGCTGATGTGCTGTTTGAAATACGAGCAGAACGCCTATGAGGACGCGGTCAAGCGCTGCCCCAGGCAGGAATCCTTTGTGGAGACCCCCGACGGGGTGGGGACGGTGACCGCCGTCAACCTGCTCCGGGAGCGGGTGCGGGTCAGTCTGGAGGACTCCGAGGACAGCCCTCAGACCTATTCCGTCAAGGAAATCAATGTGGTGCGCAGCGGAAAGGGCAAGCGCCCGGAGGGCTATGTTCCCCCGCCCCCGGAGGAGCTGGCCAGGCTGCGTCTGGTTCCGGAGGAACCGGAGGACAAGGCCGCCGCCCCCAGCCTGTCCGAAGCTGTGGAGCAGGCCATAAGCGACCATCAAAGCGCCGCCCCAACGCCCAGGCAGAAGAAAAAACCTAAAAAATACCAACAAAAACAGGCCAAGCCAAGGCCGGAAAAAACCGCCTCCACCACCCAGGAGGAGCAGTGGGAGGACATGGCCCAAGCTCTTCCATCGGTGAAAAAAATCAACAACGCCTCCCGCCGCAGCGGCCGCAAGTCAAAACGGCCCAGCGGAGGTAAAAATTAAGGAAGGACTGATTAAATCGGCAAGAGCGGATGGCGAGAAATTTTGCG
>JAJPXI010000194.1 GCA_021205585.1 Oscillospiraceae bacterium | reverse complement strand
TCATCGACGCCATCGCCCAGATGTCCCCCGCCCGCGTCCTCTACGTCTCCTGCCACCCCGCCACCCTGGCCCGCGATTTATCCCTTTTCTGCCAACACGGCTACCATCCTCAATCCGCCCTGCCCATCGACCTTTTCCCGAGGACGAACCATGTGGAGACGGTGGTTCAGCTTTCCAAGGGAGAAATCAACTCCAAGAAAGTGCGGGTAGAGTTCTCTCTGGAAGATATGGATATGTCTGGATTCCAGAAAGGCCCTACCTATGGACAGATCAAGGATTATGTGAAGGAGCATACTGGATTGTCGGTGTCTTCTCTGTACATTGCACAAGTAAAGCAGAAGTACGGGATTATCGAGCGGGAGAATTACAATAAGCCGAAATCGGAGAATGCAAGGCAGCCGCAGTGCCCACCGGAGAAAGAGGCGGCGATTACGGAAGCGCTGCGATGGTTCAAGATGATCGGATGATACTTCATGGCATACTTTTATATGGGCGGTTCCTTGCATGGAACCGCCCATATGATTCTTACAAAACTGTTCGTTTTCTGTGGCAAAAATTCTTCCTGTCAGGCTGAAATTTGGACTTCTATCTGGTAAAATGGAAGATATATGAGTAGAAATTGCCGCAAGAAACAGAACAGTTGTGGAGGTAACTGAGCGTATGTATCGAATTTATATCGTGGAAGATGACCGTAGCATTGCTGAAGGAATTTCCGAAATTTTGACCGAATGGGGCTTGAAATGTCACACGGCCAGGAAATTTTCGGATATTCTGACTGAATTTCTGGAGATTCAGCCCCATTTGGTTTTGCTTGATATCACGCTTCCCTTTTACAATGGCTATCACTGGTGCAGTGAGATTCGCAAAATCTCCAAAGTGCCAATTATTTTTATTTCGTCTGCATCGGATAATATGAATATTGTCATGGCAGTCAACATGGGCGGAGATGATTTTATCGCCAAGCCCTTTGATTTGGACATCCTGACGGCAAAGGTGCAGGCACTTCTGCGCCGAAGCTATGATTTCGTGGAGCCTCCCGTACTCAGCCATCGGGGATTAACTCTGAGTGCCATGGACTGTAGCCTGCTTTATCAGGGGCAGAAATTAGATTTAACGAAGAATGAGTACAGAATCCTTTTGACTTTGCTGGAAAGTAAGGGGCGGATCGTGTCACGGGAAAAGCTGATGGAGCGGCTATGGGAGACTGATAGCTTTGTGGATGACAACACCCTGACTGTGAATGTGAACCGGCTGCGAAGAAAACTGGACAGTCTTGGGCTGAATGACTATATAGCGACCAGACATGGTCAGGGGTATATGGTGGAATGAGATGAAAATCAGAGAATATTTGAAAACGAAGGTACCGTTATTTCTTTTGTATAGTATGCTTTATGTGTTGTTGATTGTCAGTTTCAAACTTTATCAGCTGCCGGTTTTGGCGGTGGTTTATCCGATGAGCCTGGGGTTCATTCTCATTGTTGGTTATCTGATTTTGGACTATAGAACAGAGAAAAAACGCTTCTGGCAATATCATGAATTGGAGCGGAAGATGCAGGAGCTGCAACAGCAGCTTGCTGCCAATCAGAACAAGTCCCGGCAAAGAATGGATTATTACAGCATATGGGCGCATCAAATCAAAACGCCCATCGCTGCCATGCACCTGCTTTTACAGGGACAGGACGGCGAGGTGAGCCGCAGGTTAGGCGTGGAGCTGAATCGAATCGAGAGTTACGCAGACATGGTGATGACCTATCTTCGCTTGGATGGGGACAGTACGGATTATGTGTTCCAGCAGCGAGATCTGGACAAAATCCTCAAGGGCGCTGTTCGCAGGTTTTCAGGAGAGTTCATAGCGCGGAAAATCAGCCTTTTCTATGAGCCATTGAATCAGACAATCCTTACAGACGAAAAATGGCTGTCCTTTGTGATAGAGCAGATTCTGTCCAATGCGTTGAAATATACGCCATCGGGGAGCATTTCCATCTATATGGAGCCACCCCAGGTGCTGTGCATCCAAGACACCGGCATTGGTATTGCATCCGAGGATCTGCCCAGGATTTTTGAGCAGGGATTCACCGGCTGCAACGGGCGGACGGACAAAAAGGCCAGCGGCATCGGCCTGTACCTGTGTAAACGCATTTGCGATGACTTGGGCTGTCAAATTTCCGCTGCTTCCCAGCCGGGGGAAGGAACGGTGATTCGGTTGAACCTGAAAAAAGCCCCTGTTGAGATGAATTCATAAGAAGTCAAAATCGCATCTAAATCTTACAAAAGCGTAAGAGTAATGTAAGGAAAATCGATGGTTTGGCATCTCCTCTTTTGCTATACTCAAAGGCATCACAGGGAGGCATGAAATGCCGCAGGGAGAAGTGCAGCTTCGGAAGTGCCTCTTGAGGTCAGAAGTGTCGCTCGATGGAAAAGGAGGAACAACAAATGCCATTATTACAGGTTACAAATGTCAAAAAGGTATACACCACACGGCTGGGCGGTCATAGCGTGGAAGCGTTGAAAAATGTCAGCTTCTCAGTGGAAGATGGGGAATATGTCGCCATTATGGGCGAAAGCGGCTCTGGCAAAACCACTCTTCTGAACATCTTGGCCGCACTGGATAGACCAACTGATGGAAGCGTACTGCTTGACGGTAAGGATCTGAGCAAGGTGAAGGAGTCCGCCATGGCGGAGTTCCGCCGGGACAATCTTGGGTTTGTTTTTCAGGAGTTTAACCTGTTGGATACGTTCAACCTGGAGGACAACGTCTTTCTTCCCCTGGTGCTGGCCGGGAAGTCCTACGGTGAGATGACGGAACGTCTGAAACCCATCGCTGCATTGTTGGGCATTGCAGATTTGCTGAAAAAATATCCCTACGAAGTCTCTGGCGGTCAGAAGCAACGGGCAGCAGTGGCACGGGCATTGATTACCAGGCCTCGCATTCTTCTGGCAGACGAACCGACAGGGGCACTGGACAGTCGGTCGACAGATGAGCTTTTACATCTTTTTTCCAGCATTAACGGCCAGGGGCAGACCATTCTTATGGTGACACATTCCGTCAAAGCGGCCAGCCATGCCAACCGGGTGTTGTTCATTAAGGACGGAGTGGTGTTCCATCAGCTCTACCGGGGAGAACAGAGCAGCGAGGAGTTGTATCAAAAGATTTCCGACACCTTGACTATGCTGGCGAGGGGAGGAATGCAGAGATGAAATTCGGCATATATCCCAAGCTTGCCCTGACTGGCATCCGTAAAAATCGACAGCTTTATTACCCATATCTCCTGACCTGCGTCGGGATGGTGTTTTTGTACTTTATCATGGCTTCACTGGCAGAGTCTCCTATCGTGGCAGAAATTAACGGGGCATCCACCACACAAATTCTGCTGGATTTGGGGAAAAACATGGTTGCCATCTTTGCCGCCATTTTCCTGTTTTACACCAATTCTTTTCTTATGCGCAGGCGGCAGCGGGAGTTTGGTCTTTACAATGTCCTTGGCATGAGTAAGGGCAACATTGCCCGTATTTTGATTTGGGAGACACTGTTCACTGCAGCCATCGGCCTGATGGGAGGAATCCTTCCCGGTGTGGCGTTATACAAGCTGGCAGAACTGGCGTTGGTGCGCATTATGCAAGGAGATGTTACGTACACCATCAACATTGTGTGGAGTGTGATACCCAAAACCGTCCTGATTTTTGGCGCTATCTTCCTGCTGCTGTTCGTCTTTGCCCTGTTGCGGGTGCGGCTGACCAATCCCATCGAACTGCTCCGCAGCGAAAACGCAGGAGAAAAGCCGCCCAGAGCCAATTGGCTGCTGGGTCTGGCGGGGGTAGCGATTCTGGGCGCAGGGTATTATCTCGCCGTTACCACCGAAAATCCCATGACGGTGTTTTACGTTTTTTTCTTGGCAGTGGCGCTGGTAGTGGTGGGTACCTACCTGATATTTATTGCTGGCAGTGTGGCGCTGTGCCGTCTGCTCCAGAAAAATAAGCGCTATTATTACAAACCAAACCATTTTATTTCCGTTTCCTCAATGACATACCGCATGAAGCGAAATGGTGCGGGGCTGGCCTCCATCTGTCTGCTGGCAACCTCAGTGCTGGTGATCATGTCAGCGGGAATCAGCTTAATTGTGGGCATAAACGATGTGTTTCGCCAGCGCTATCCCACCGATTTTAGTCTGGAGATAGGGAGCTATAGCCAACTGACGGAAGAACAGGAGCAGACCCTGAGGAACTTTGCCTCGGAGGGTCTGTCCGTCGAGAACGAGAACACTCGTACTTATCTCTATGCAATGGGTATTTTAGAGGACGATTCCTTGCAGTTTTCCAATATTTACGAAGAAAATCGCTCTCTCAGCGGATACTGGGATGTATACATCCTTGATCTTGCGGAGTATAATCGGCTCAGCGGTAGCACTGCCACCCTTTTGGATGGAGAGGTTCTGATTGCGTTCAACAACGAAACTTCTGCAATGGCAAATCTCACCGTTGAATCAGTTGGCACTTTTACAGTGAAAGAAACAGTACCCTATCTGACGGTAAGCCCAGGCTCTCTCGTATCAATCTACAATAAAGTCGTAATTGTTGCAGAGAATTTGGATATATTCTTGCCTTTGCTGGATATAGCAGAAGCAGGAGACACCCAGACGATTGTATATTATACATGGCAATATTCCTTTGATGCAGCGGAAAGCCTGGAAAAGCAGGACGCTATTTACCGAGAAAAGCAATCTGATTATATGGAGACAGTGGCAAGCATTATGGGAGATGTGGGCTATTATAGCAGCTTCGATTCCTTTGCCGACAGTAGGAACGACTATTATGGCTTGTTCGGCGGTATCTTCTTCCTGGCGGTGTTCTTCAGCGTGGTGTTCACTTTGGCCACGGTGCTCATCATCTACTACAAGCAGATTTCCGAAGGTTACGAGGACGCTGCCCGGTTTGAGATCATGCAGAAGGTGGGCATGACCCGGCAGGACATCCGGCGGAGCGTCAACGCTCAAATGCTCACCGTCTTTCTCCTGCCGGTGGGCATGGCGGGGCTGCATCTGGTCTTTGCCTGTTTCATCGTCCGGCAGCTGCTATTGATGTGCGGTCTGGACAACATCCTGCTCTTTGCGGGAACCACCTGTGGCTGTTTTGCAGTTTTTGCGGTGGTTTATGGAGTGGTGTATCGTATGACTTCCAATGCGTATTATCGCCTGGTCAGTGACAGGGAGGCACGAGGTGCAGGAAGTGCCGCTTGACGCCAGCCGACAGCTTCGATAAAATCCAAGCAACCATCCAATGAATTTTTAGCCATAAATGTTAAAAAAAGCTTGACCAGAACAGTGGTCTGCCGCACTTTCAGACGAGGAACAGGAGCAGCTTGCAGCGGAACAGGCTTCTGCCGGGACGACTATCAACTGGACGATTTTTGATGCCGGAACCGTCATGCGGAATGACGTTACTTCCTCTGACGCCACAGAGCATATGAACACCTGGCGCGTGGCATACGATTTGGACACGGTGCGGGAATGGCTGTTTGAAAAGTCAAAGTAGTTCCTCTGGGTGGAACACTGAATTTAAGACATGAGACAGACTTAAGGAAGCACTGATTAAATGCGTCTGCGGCGGCTGGCGGAACTTTTCCGCCAAAAGTGCGTTGCAAAAGTTTGAAATACATCCAGTATTCCTGCACTTTTGCGCCTTCTTTTGTCGCAAAATTTCTCGCCATCCGCTCTTGCCAATTTAATCAGTCCTTCCTTAACCGGCGGGCTGTCCATCATGGCGGCCCGCCGGATTTTTTAACGCCAAAATTCAACAGAAATTTCATCCTTTGTGCAAGAAAGATTTGTTGGTAAGCGTCAAACCAGGACGCGGATGAACACCCATGAGATAATGGTAGTAACGGAACGTGATGCAACATTCCGTTACTACCATTTTTCAAGGAGTGACGACAACAATGACATCGAACCAATTAAAGCACCTGGCAAGGTTACAGGAGTGGGCAGCCGCGATACAGGAATGCCGCAGCAGCGGAACATCGGTGAGGGATGGTGCCGCGTAAGCGTCAAACGTGAGGGCGTAAAGAGTGTAAGCGCCAAACCATGTGGGGAGGGCTTTTTATGCGTGTGAACGGGGAGGAGCAGGGCGTCCGGCTGATGCGCCTCGTGGGCTCGGCCGTGCTGGGCGGCGCGCTGGGGATGGCGGGGGACGGCCGCGAAAAAAGCGGCGGCGGTAAAATTTTTTACCGCCGCCGTCCCCGGCGTTTGGAGCCGCTGGCCTTCGGCTTGGCCCTGGCCCAGCCGGCCTTCTTTTTGGGGGGCGGCTTTTTTTGCGCCCCGGTCTGGGCGGGCGCGGGCCTGGCCGTCCCTTTGGGTTTTTCCCCCTGGCCGCGTTCCGGGCGGATCAGGCAGTTCTTCCCGTAGCCGATTAAATCCTCCCGGCCCGTCCGGCGCAGAGCCTCCAGTACCAGGCGGCGCTTTTCCGGGCGTTTCCACTGCATCAGGGCCCGCTGCATGGCCTTTTCGTGGGCGTCCCTGGGGACGTAGACCGGCTGCATGGTGCGGGGGTCGAGGCCGGTGTAGTACATACAGGTGGACAGGGTGCCCGGCGTGGGGTAAAAGTCCTGCACCTGCTCCGGCTGGCGGCCCGTTCTGTTCAGCCACTGGGCCAGCGCCACCGCATCCCGGAGGGTGCAGCCGGGGTGGGAGGAAATCAGGTAGGGCACCAGGTACTGCTCCTTTCCGTACTTCTGATTCAGCCGCCTGTACTTCTCCTGGAACCGCTGGTAGACCTCGATGTGGGGCTTGCCCATGTAGTCCAGCACGCTGTTGACGCAGTGCTCCGGGGCCACCTTCAGCTGGCCGGAGACGTGGTGCTGCACCAGCTCCGCGAAAAACTCCCCACTGGGGTCTTGGAGCAGATAGTCGTAGCGGATGCCGGAGCGGATGAACACCTTTTTCACCCCCGGCAGAGCCCGCACCTTGCGCAGCAGGGCCAGGTAGTCCCGCTGATCCGCGTCCAGGTTGGGGCAGGGCTCCGGGGCCAGGCAGGCCCGGTTTTGGCACAGGCCGGCCTTCAGCTGCTTCTGGCAGGCGGGGCGGCGGAAGTTGGCCGTGGGGCCGCCTACGTCATGGATATAGCCCTTGAAGCCGGGGTGATGGGTCAGCGCCTCGGCCTCCCGCAGAACGCTCTCGTGGCTGCGGGCGGAGACGATTCTGCCCTGGTGGAAGGCCAGGGAGCAGAAATTGCACGCGCCGAAGCAGCCCCGGTTGTGGATGATGGAAAAGCGCACCTCCTCGATGGCGCTCACGCCGCCCATGCTCTGATACATGGGGTGGGGCTCCCGGACGTAGGGCAGCTCCGCCACGGCGTCCAGCTCCGCCGTGGTCAGGGGCATGGCCGGGGGGTTGACCACGAGCAGCCGATTCCCGTGGCGTTGGAGCACTGCCCGGCCCCGGACGGGGTCGTGTTCCAGGTACTGGAGCATATTGGCCTGGGCGTAGGCGCGTTTGTCGGCGGACACCTGCTCAAAGCCGGAGCATTCCACCCTGGGGTAGGCGCACCCGGCGGCGTTGGCGGCCAGGTAGGCGGTGCCCCGCACGTCGGTAATCTCCCCCACCGGGGTGCCGGAGGCCAGGCGGGCGGCGATTTCTGTCATGGAAGCCTCTCCCATGCCGTAGGAGAGCAGATCCGCGCCGCTGTCCACCAATATGCTGCGGCGCACCTTGTCCTCCCAGTAGTCATAGTGGGCGAATCGGCGCAGGGAGGCCTCCAGCCCGCCGATGATGATGGGGATATTCCCAAAGGCCTGCCGGGCCAGGTTGGAATAGACGATGACCGCCCGATCCGGGCGCAGGCCGGGCCGGTTTCCCGGGGAGTAGGCGTCGCTCTGGCGGCGGCGTTTGGCCACCGTGTAGTGGGCCACCATGGAGTCCAGGTTGCCGCTGGACAGCATAATCCCGTACCGGGGGCGGCCCATGGCGGCGAAGGCGGCGGCGCTGTGCCAGTCCGGCTGGGCCAGCACTGCCACCCGGTAGCCCTGGGACTCCAGCAGGCGGCTGATGATGGCCGTGCCGAAGGAGGGGTGATCCACGTAAGCGTCCCCGGTGACCACCAGAAAGTCGTACCAGTACCACCCCCGCCGGCGCATATCCTCCGCGCTGACCGGCAAAAATTCAGTGTTCATCTTGTTCAAATCCTATGTACTTCTCCAAAATGTCCAAAGGCACCCTGGAGCCGGGATCCTGCCCCACCTTATAAAAGCCGTACTTGCGGTAAAACCGCTGGGCAATCCGATTGTCCGGGGCGCAGCGCAGGCGCAGATACTGCCGGCCCAGGGGCCGGTAGACCGACACCGCCTGGCCCAGCAGCTGCACCCCCAGCCCCTTTCCACGGAAAGGGGGGAGCAGGTACAGAAAGGGGATATACCCCACGCCCTTCTCCGCCTCCCGGCGCAGGTTCAGCTGGAGCACCCCGGCGGGCTCCCCGCCCTGCAAAACCTGCAACACAGAATTTTTATCGTACCTGGCCTGCTCCCCCGCGTCCCGGAGGAAACCCTCCCCGTCGAAGTGGAGCATACTGCCGTGGATGTCCAGCCAGGCCTCCTGCCGGGCGTCGTAATACACCTGGCTCTGGGTTTCCATGTCCAGGGGCCGGAACCACAGGTTGGCGTCCTGAATCTTGGCCTGTTTACGCCACCACATCTGGCGGGCGAAGGTGGACAGCTCCGGCGTCAGGTGGGAGTTGTCGTTATAAAAGGCCACATGGATCCGGCCGTCCTCAATTTCCAGCAGGGACACCGCCGTGTTGTCCCCGTGGGGAAGCCGCTCCCCCAGCTGCTCCGGAGGGATGTCCAGGAAGCGTCCCAGGGCGTTGCGGATGGCCACCCCGTGGGAGAATATCGCCGCCGTCCGCCCCGGATTGGCCTGGGCGACGCGCAGAATGGCGGCGCAGACCCGCTCCTGCAGCTGCTGGAAGCTCTCGCTGCCCCGGACGGCAAAGGCCGGGCGGTTGTGGAGGAACAGCTCAAACTGCTCCGGGTACTGCTGGGCCACCTGGCCGAAGGGAATGTCCTCCCACTCTCCCACATGGATTTCCCGCAGGGCCTGGCGGGGTTTGATTTCCAGCCCCTTGGGGCGGGAGATGGCCGCCGCCGTCGCTCTGGTGCGGAACAGGTCGCTTGCGTAGACCGCGTGGACGGGGATATTTTGAAACCGCTGCTCCAGGGCGGCAATCTGACGGTAGCCGTTTTCCGTAATCGCGCTGTCATACCAGCCGTGGAGCCGGCGGTACAGGTTGCCCTCCGCCTCCGCGTGGCGGATCAGGTAGAGTTTCGTCACTGCCACGGCTGCACGCTTCCTGTTAAGGCGGATACCTTGTCAAGCCCTTTGCTTTCAGCGATTTCCTCCAGCTCCTGCGTCACCTTTAACGGGGCGAAGGGGTCGGCGAAGCAGGCGGTGCCCACGGCCACCGCCGCCGCGCCGGCCATCATCAGCTGGGCCGCATCGCCGCCCCTGGACACGCCGCCCATCCCCAGCACGGGGATGCCCACCGCGCCGGACACCTCCCACACCATCCGCACGGCCACGGGCAGCACCGCCGGGCCGGACAGGCCGCCGGTGTTCATTTTCAGCACGGGCCGCCCGGTGGCCACGTCGATGCGCATTCCCCGCAGGGTGTTGATGAGGGACACCGCGTCAGCCCCCGCACCCTCCACGGCTTTTGCGATTTCCGTGATGTCGGTCACGTTGGGGGACAGCTTGACCATCACCGGGGTGTTCCCGGCGTTCTTTTTCGCGATCTCTGTCACCTCGGCGGCCAGGGCGGGCCTGGTGCCGTATGTCAAGCCTCCCGCCTTTACATTGGGGCAGGAGATGTTGACCTCGATCATGTCCACCCCGGCCCGGTGGAGCTTTTGGCACATGACGCCGTACTCCTCCGGGGTGTCCCCGGAGATGTTGGCGATGACCGCCACGTCGTACTGCCGCAGAAAGGGCAGTTCCTCCCGGATAAAGGCGTCCACGCCGGGATTTTGCAGTCCCACGGAGTTCAGGACACCCATGGGCGTCTCCGCGATGCGGGGGGCGGGGTTGCCCTCCCGGCGGCGCAGGGTCAGGCCCTTGGCGCAGATGCCCCCCAGGCGGGACAAATCGTAAAACTGGCCGTACTCCCGGCCAAAGCCGAAGGTGCCGGAGGCCATGACCACCGGGGTTTTCATGTGCACCCCCGCCAGAGTGACGGACATATCCACCTTACCCATTCCAATCCACCTCCCTGGCGTCAAACACCGGGCCGTCTTTACAGACGTGCTTTTTCGTCCCGTCCGCCATATCGCAGGCGCAGACCAGGCAGGCCCCTACACCGCAGCCCATGCGCTCCTCCATGGAGACAAAGCAGGGTAGCTGAAATTCCCCGGCCGCCTTTGCCACGCTCCGGAGCATAGGCCGGGGGCCGCAGGCCAGCACGGCGTCGTATTGGCCGCCCCCCTCCAGCTCCCTGCGAACCAGGGCGTCCACAAAGCCGTGGTACCCCAGAGTGCCGTCGTCTGTGGCCACCTGCACCGGCCCGCAGCTTTGAAACCGGTCCAGCAGGATGGCCTTCTCCTTGGAGCGAAAACCCAAAATGGCGGTGCAGCGCCCCGCCCCGGCCTGGGCGCAGCCCAGCATGGGGGGCACCCCGATGCCGCCGCCCACCAGCAGATACCGTCCCTCCGGCTCCATGGGAAAGCCGTTGCCCGCAAGGCCCAGCACATCCAGGTTCTCCCCCGGCTGGCGGCTGGCCAGCCAGGCGGTGCCCTCACCCCGCACTTCAAAGACGATGGTGATCAGATCCTGTTCCTCCCCCGCCTGACAGGTACACACCGAGATGGGCCGGCGCAGCAGCAGCCCCTCCCCGCAGCGGATGTGCAGGAACTGGCCGGGGCGGCGGAAGCTCTCGCGCACCATGTCCCCCACCTCCAGGGTCAGGATGACCGCGTCTCCATCCTGCTGCCGGGCACGGATGAAACAATTTTGTTCTACTTTCAAATTCAGCACCCCTTATATCACTGTCACATACCGCCGGATGTCGTCCCGCATGGCGACGGCGGCGGCCCGGGCGGCGTCGGCGAAGTCGCGGCCGTCCCCGCCGGTCTTTTTCCAGGCGCACATGATGGAGCGGGAGGCGTTGACGATTGCCCCGTGGCCGTACTCGTTGAAGGCGTACTGCACGTCCTCCGCCGTCCCCCCCTGGGCCCCATAACCGGGCACCAGGAAGAAAGTGTGCTCCAGGCGGCGGCGCAGGGCGCGGATGTCGGAGGGGTAGGTGGCCCCCGTCACGGCCCCCACCATGGTAAAGCCGTATTTGCCCTCGGTGCCCTTGCCCAGGCGCTGGCACAAATCCCCCATGACCTGGTAGACCAGCCGATCCCCGGCCACCATGTCCTGAAGCTCCCGCGCGCTGTCGTTGGAGGTTTTCACCAGGACGAACAGGCATCTGTCGTCCGCCCGGGCGGCCTCCATGAAGGGGCGGATGGCGTCGGAGCCCATGTAGCCGTTGACGGTGACGCAGTCGGCGTCAAAGCTGCGGAAGGCCTGGCCCTCGACGGGGGCGCCGCACAGCCAGCCCTCGGCGTAGGCCGAAGCGGTGGCCCCGATGTCCCCCCGCTTCACGTCGGCGATGACGAACATCCCCCTGCTTCTGGCGTAGCGGATGGTGCGCTCCAGCATCTCCATACCCTGCCAGCCCAGATTTTCATAATAGGCCGACTGGGGCTTGACGGCGGGCACCACGTCGCACAGCGCGTCGATTAAGCCCACGTTAAACTGATAGATGGCCTCGCAGGCCCCCTTCAGCCCCACGCCGTACTGCTGATAGGCGGCCTGGCGCAGATGCTCCGGCACATAGTCGATGCGGGCGTCCAGCCCGGCCACCGTGGGGTTTTTCAGGGCGCGAATCTTATCTTGCAGCACATCGAATGACATTTTTATCTCTCCTTTTTACTCGGCGCGGTAGATGACCCGCCCGGCGACGATGGTGAACCGCACCCGCCCTTTCAGCCGGCGTCCGGCGAAGGGGGTATTGCGGCCCCTGGAGGCGAACTGGGCGGGGTTTACCACCCACTCCTCCTCCGGGTCGAACAGCACCGCGTCCCCGTCCAGCCCCGGCTCCAGGCGGCCCTGGGGGATACCCAGGATGCGGGCGGGGCTGGCCGTCATTTTTTCAATCAGTGCGGGCAGGGTCAGCTTCCCCGTGTGGTACAGCTGCGTCAGGGCCACGGCTAGGGAGGTCTCCAGTCCCACCATGCCGCTGGGGGCCTGGGTCAGGGGCCGGGCCTTCTCCTCCGCACTGTGGGGGGCGTGGTCGGTGACGATGGCGTCGATGGTGCCGTCCTGGAGGCCGGCGACGATGGCCTCCACGTCCCGCGCCGTGCGCAGGGGCGGGTTGACCCGCGCCATGGCGCCCTGGCGCAGAACTTCCTCCTCGGTCAGGGTGAAATACTGGGGGCAGGTCTCGCAGGTGATGGCCACCCCCCGCTTTTTGAATTGCCGCACAACCTCCACCGAGCGGGCGGTGGACACATGGCAGATGTGAACCCTGCCCCCGGTCTCCTGGGCCAGCATGGCGTCCCGCATGACCATGATCTCCTCGGCCACGGCGGGGCGGCCCGGCAGCCCCAGGGCCTGGGAGACCGCCCCCTCGTTCACCGCGTAATCGCGCACCATCTCCGCGTCCTCGCAGTGGGACAAAATGGGCAGCCCACCGGCCCGGCGCAGGGCCTGGCGCATAAGGTGGGCGCTCTGGATGGGCACCCCGTCGTCCGACAGGGCTACCACGCCGGCCTCGGCCAGCGCCGCGGCGTCGGTCAATTCCCGCCCTTTCTGGCCCATGGACACGGCGGCCAGGGGCAGCACCCGCACGCCGCAGGCCAGGGCCGCCTGGCGGCGCACGAACTCCACCAGCTCCGGCGTGTCGATGACCGGGCTGGTATTTGGCATACAGGCCAGCGTGGTCACGCCGCCCCTTGCCGCCGCCGCGCAGCCCGTCTCGATGGTCTCCTTGTACTCAAAGCCCGGCTGGCGCAGATGCACATGCATATCCACCAGGCCGGGGGCCAGCGTCAGCCCTCCCGCGTCCAGCTCCGGCGCGCCGGGGGCCTCCAGCCCCTCGCCCAGGGCGGCCACCTTCCCGCCCTGAATCAAAAGGTCCGCCGTCCGCTCCGGATCCCAGGCCAGCCGGGCCCGCCGAATCAGCAAATCCAAACCCAATCGCCCCTCTCCAAATCTCTTTGCAACCATTATACAGAAAAGAAACGGATTGCGCAAGGGGACCTCTAATAACTACACGGAAATCAATTTTGCCATCAATATGTGAACCCTGCTATCGAAAAGAGCCGGATTATGCAACCGTCACAAATGAGAAAGTATGGAGTTCTATCTGACCGTCACCCGGGCAGCATAGCCGCCCGGCCTACGCTAAAAATAAGTCCCCGGCTTATTGTCTTAACAGCCAGTATGCCCCCGGAAAGGCCGGTTTATGCGCCCGGTCAGCCCACGATGCCGACGCCCACGATGTCGTGGATTTTGATGGTTCCCACCGGGCGGTTTCCGTCCAAAACGGGCATGCAGGAGATGTTTTTCTCCTTCATCATGCGCAGGGCCTCCACCGCCAGCTTCCCCGCCGGGATGGTAACGGGGCTGCGGGTCATAATGTCCCCCACGTGCAGGCTGTAAATATCGACGCCCCGCTCCAGCTGGCGGCGCAAATCCCCGTCGGTAATAATCCCCTCCAGAACGCCGGTCTCGCCGATGGCCGACACGACGCCCAGGCCCTTTTTGCTCATCTCCACGATGGCGTCCTTCAACGGAGCGTCCGCGCTGATGCGCGCGTCCTCCCCGCCCTGAGCCATCAGGTCGTCCACCTTCAAAACCAGCTTTTTCCCCAGAGAGCCGGCGGGGTGGAAGCGGCCAAAATCCGCGTCCTTAAACCCGTAGAGGCCGCTGGCCACCACGGCCAGGGCGTCCCCGTAGCACAGCTCCGCCGTGGTGCTGGAGGTGGGCGCAAGGCCCAGGTAGCAGGCCTCGTCAAATTCGGGCAGCACCTGCGCCACGTCGGCGGCGCGGGCCAGGGTGGAATTCCGGTTAGCGGTGATGCCCACCAGGGCCGCGCCAATCATTTTGATGTTGGGCAGGATGCGGATAATTTCGTCGCTCTCGCCGCTGTAGCTGATGGCGATGACCAGGTCGTTTTCGGACACCATGCCCAAATCGCCGTGCATGGCCTCCCCCGGATGGAGATAAAATGCGGGGGTGCCCAGGCTGGCGAAGGTGGCCGCCAGCTTTTCCGCGATATGCCCCGGCTTGCCCATGCCGGTCAGAACGACCTTCCCTTTGCAGCCGGTGATTAAATCCAATATTTTTACAAACGTATCGTCCAGGGCATCCCTGGTTTTTTCCAGCGCCCGGATTTCAATGTCGAACACCCGCCTGCCCTCGGTCAGCTTATCCATATCGGTTTCTCCTTCCCTAATGGACCGCGTCGTACACCCGGACGACCCGCTCCAGCAGCCCCTCAAACTCGTCCAGCCGCACCATGTTCGGCCCGTCAGAGAGGGCGTTGTCCGGGTCGGGGTGAACCTCGAAAAACAGCGCGTCCGCCCCGGCGGCCACGGCGGCCTTGGCCAGCGGCTCCACATAGGCCCGGTTTCCGCCGGTGGCAGACCCCATCCCGCCGGGCTTCTGGACGCTGTGGGTGGCGTCCATCACCACGGGGTAGCCGAATTTTTTCATCTCCACGATGCCGGTCATGTCCACCACAAGGGTATTATAGCCAAAGCTTGTTCCCCGCTCGCAGAGCATGATTTTGTCGCACCCCGCCGCCTCCAGCTTGTGCGCCACGTTGCCCATGTCCCACGGGGCAAGGAACTGGGCTTTTTTCACGTTGACGGCCTTCCCGGTCTTTGCCGCCGCGACCAGCAAATCGGTCTGGCGGCAGAGGAAGGCGGGGATTTGGAGCAGATCGGCCACCTGGGCGGCCCGCTGGGCCTGCCAGGGCTCGTGGATGTCCGTGGCGATTTTCAGCCCGAAGGTATCCTTGACCTTTTGGAGAATCCGCAGGCCCTCGTCGATGCCCGGCCCCCGGTAGGAGGAGATGCTGGTTCGGTTGGCCTTGTCGAAAGAGGCCTTGAAGTAGTAGTCCAGGTTCAGCCGCCGGGCGGCGGCCTGGACGGTTTCCGCCACCTGCATGACGGTTTCCTCGGACTCGATGACGCACGGCCCGGCGATCAGGATAAATTTAGTCATAGTGGATGCCCTCCATCTCGGCCAGCCTGGCCGCCAGTTCAAAGTCCTTCGGCTCGTCGATGTCCACCGCCTCGATGCCGGACACCTCCTGGATGTAGGGGCGGAACCCGATGCGGCGGTTGTGGACGGTGAAAATTTCTTTTTTGAATATGAAAAAGGCGCTTGTCTCCACCCAGATGGGTTCCATGTCCTGGGTTCGGGGGACGTCGTTCAGGTCGTAATTGACGGGCTTCCCCCGATACCAGGCGAAGGTCTGGACGCGCCGGGCGGAAAACGCCGAGTCGTTCTCCCCGGAGAGAACGCGGGCCAGGGCGGTTTCCACGGAGGAGACTTTGATAAAGGGGGAGGTGGTGTGGGCCAGGACGTACACGTCCGCGTCTACCTGTGAAATAAAGCTGCGGTAGATGTCGAACCCTTTCACCAAATCCCCGTCCAGCTGCCTGTCCCGCTGGAGGAAGCGCGCGCCCTCCGGCATATAGTCCTGCACCGCCGGGTCGCTGCAATAGACGTACACCTGGTCGATTGCCTTCCCCTGGAGCAGGGTGTGGAGCAGGTGCCAGCACAGGGGCCGCCCGGCGATGGGCAGGATGTTTTTATGGGGCAGACGCTGGGAATTTAACTTAATGGGAACTAAGGCAACGGTTTTCATATCGTTCTCCTTTTTTGAATAGGGTGGGCCGCAGGCGCGGCGCTCTGGCCATCCATTTTTATTCAATATCCGCGCTTGCGCGGATATTTTCGCACAGGCCCAGGCTGTGCAGCCGCTCCAGCGCGCTGCCAATCTCCTCCGCCCGCTGGCGGAAAGCCGGGCCGCCGTTCTTCACCCGTGGATAGAGGAACACGCCCCGCTCGTTCTGGCTGTCCATGGCGGAGATGCTCAAAAAAGCGCCGGAGTTGACCGTTGCCAGCACCGCGCCCTCAGGCAGCCCGTTCAGCTGGAGAACCTCCCAGGGCACGAAGGACTCCCGCAGGACGGAGATGCCCTTTTCCTCGTAGACCCGCCGCGTGTCCCTGGGGTGCATTTTCACCAGCAGATTTTCCGGCCCCACCTCCCCGGCCAGTTCCAGCACCATCTCCGTCTCGCCGTAGGGCAGCCCGTCGATGTCGTCGGCGGAGGCGAAGAAGATGTACTTCTGCCGGATTTCCGCCGGCGTATAGTCGAAAATGCCGTTCAGGACGGCCTTCAGCTCCTCCTGCTCCGGCGTGAGTCTGGGGACGGGGACGAACTCCCATTCCCGGTGGGAAACCTTGAGTTCCGGGAACACGCAGTAATACCGGCCCACCAGCTTCGCCACGTCCGGCCGCCCTGTCAGCTTTCGGATATTGCGGGTCAGGGTCACGCGCCGCGTGGCCTCAAAGTCGGTCTCGTAGGATAAGATTCCCTCTTCAAACATGGACCACTGCGCCCGGTGGCCGATTTTGCGATAGTAGTCGGCCATGTCGTACAGACGGGTGTACAGGTTGTAGAAGATAATCTCATCGTATTTCTGAATCTTCAAATCCTTCACCGGGCCGAAATTGGAGCGCAGCACGCTTTTCAGCGTGGGTGGGATTTTCTGCACGCAGTACTCCTCCCGCGTCTCCAGAAATTGAACGTCCGAAAACAGGCTCAACTTCTTCACCCGTTCAAACACCTCGTTCGCCCGTGCGGGGTGGTCGGACAGCCACAGGTCGAGGCCGTCCTCCTTGAACAGGGTCAGCCTCAGCTGCACGGCGAGGAGCAGCTGGGAATAGGTGTTGCATATGATCAGTCGTTTCATGGGTTTCCTCCAATTTGAAATAAATGTTGCTTGGAGAACCTCTCCACCGGCTTTGCCGGTTCCCCTCCCTGAAAGGGGAGCGGGCCGTCAGGCCAGGTTGAGGGGTTCCCGCGCGTCGTAAAGCCACAGATTGCATTTTTTGCTGTTTTGTGATACGATATATATGCTTGTATTTCTTCAGGAAATATGCAGTTATAATATTGCGATAAATAAAGCGAGGGAACCACAATGATTGTTGCCATTTGTCTGCTTGTCCCGCCGCTGCTGCTGGTGTATATGCGAGAAAAGGTATTTCAAAATCACAAAAATATCTATAAAAGCGCGTTAAGCTACGCTTTTTTCACGCTGTTCCTTAACAGCGGAATCATGCTTATCCGGTACGCCGTTTCTGGAATCAGTGGGAATTTATTTTCCCAGTTGAACAATTATTCGGCGTTTGCCTGCAAGTATACTATCCTGTCGGTGGCGCTTGCGCTCGTCGAACCCTATGCGGAGAAGTTTATCAGGGAACGGGTGCGGTGGGAGGTGCGGCTTCCCCGCGCATGCCTGGCGTTTCCCTACTGGCGGGCCGCCGCAGTTGTTTACGCGGCTATACTCTTCTTCCTGAATTTTATCCGCATTTTTGACAATAACTTCTGGGAGGACGAGGCGTTCACCACCAACCTGATGACAGGCACCGTCTCAGAAATTATTGCGACGACGGCGGCCGACGTTCACCCCCCGCTTTATTACCTAATCGTGAAGCTCGGATATGCCCTGGTGGGGAACAGGGGCTGGATGTTCCACTTGGCGTCGCTGATTCCCTGCGCCGTTATCCTGGCGTTTTCCCTGACTGCTGTTTGGGACAGGTTTGGGAAAGAAACCGCGATTATCCTGATGACCTTAACGACCATATCCGGGAATGCGGTCACCTACAACATGGAAGTGAGGATGTATTCCTGGGGGGCGCTGTTTATCCTGCTGAGCTTTTATTACCTGTATCTGATACTGACGGAGGGAAAGGCAGCCCATTATGTTTTATTTGTCGTTTTCTCTGTGGCGGCGGCGTATACCCATTATTACTGCCTGCTCGCTGTGGCGTTCTTCTATGCGGCGCTTTTGTTCCTGTCTGTTTTCAGGAAACGCCTGGGCTTAAAGAAAGTGCTGCTGACCTGCGCCTGTGCTGTGGCGGCCTACCTCCCCTGGATCGCCGTTTTTTCAATACAATGCTGAAGAGGGTGAATGGCTTTTGGGTCAGCAGTATTCCAACCTTCAAGGAGAGTATCCTATACCTGTTTTCTTCCAGGTTCAGCGTTCCCGTATGGATTTGCATTTTAGTCGGGCTGGCCGCCGCCTTTATATATGAGATGGGTGTTTTGAAAATCGGGCGGGAGGAAGGCGGAGCCTGCAAGATAGCCGTCTCATTGGATCGCGTCGAGGTTTCCGCAGACCTGATTTGGATGATTGTGGGAATCGTGTGTGTGCTCGGCACAATCGGCGTTGCAATTCTGGTTTCGGAAGTCATCCGCCCGCTTTATGTTTTGCGGTATATTTACCCGGTTTCCGTTGTGGCATGGGTCGTTTTGGGGAAGGCGCTCTCCAGGCTGAAGCTGAGGAAAGTATGGGCCTTGCTGTTGACGGTCTATATGCTGGCGACATTCCTGCCGCCGTATATCTCAACCTATACGAGCGAAAAGGCGGCCAATGACAATCTGCAGGCGACCCTGGCCGCCACAGTGGACGAGATCCAGCCGGAGGATATTATAATTACAAACTCCTCCCATATTTCATGGACGATCGCCGCGTATTACTATCCGGGCGTGACAGTAAAACAGATTGATTTGTCGGCATTTCCAGAATTGGACGAGGACATCTGCTATTGGCTGATTGTAAGCGGAAGCCAGGATATGGAGGCTGTGTTTCAGCAGATGGAGGAGCAGGGCTTTGCGTGGGAGCAGGTCGTTGACGCGGGGAACCTTGGCACCCACACCGTATACATTTACCAGCTATGTTATGAGGAATGAAGGCGTTAAAATGAAGAAATTGTCACTCATCGTCCCGTGTTACAACGAGCAGGAGGCGCTGCCCCTGTTCTACGCCGAGGCGGCAAAGGTCGTCCAGTCCATGCCCTGCGATTACGAATTTATTTTTGTCAACGATGGCTCGAAGGATGAAACGTTGCCCCTGCTCCGGCAGATGGCCGAGCGGGACGCCCATGTGACCTACCTGTCCTTCTCCCGGAATTTCGGCAAGGAGGCCGCCATGTACGCGGGATTCTGCAACGCCCGGGGGGATTACATCGCCGTCATGGACGCGGATATGCAGGATCCACCCGCGCTGCTGCCCCGGATGTTCGAGCTGCTGGAGAGCAGGGAGTATGACAGCGTGGCTACCCGGCGGGTCAGCCGGACGGGGGAATCGCCGGTGAGAAGCTGGTTCGCCAAGCGGTTTTACCAGCTGATTAACCGTATTTCGGACGCGGACATCGTGGACGGCGCCCGGGATTTCCGCCTGATGCGCCGGGAGATGGTGGACTCCATTGTCGCCATGTCGGAGTACAACCGCTTTTCAAAGGGCATTTTCGGCTGGGTCGGTTTCCGCACCTGCTGGCTGCCCTATGAAAATGTGGAGCGGGTCGCGGGAGAGAGCAAGTGGAGTTTCTGGAAGCTGTTTAAGTACGCCATGGACGGAATCGTGAACTTCTCTCTGGTTCCCCTGAGCGTCGCCTCCTGGGGCGGCATTTTGATGACCTTCGCGGCGTTTCTTATCCTGCTGGTCATTATCATTCGAAGGCTTGCTTTTGGCGACGCGGTGGCCGGCTGGGCCTCTACCATCTGCGTGATTATTTTCATCGGCGGCGTGCAGCTTTTCTGTCTGGGAATTATGGGGCAGTATATCGCCAAGACCTATCTGGAAACCAAGCGCCGCCCCCACTGTATTATCGCAGAGACCAACAGGGAGGGTGTGAAAAAGATACTGTAATGCCCGTGTGCCCTATTGGTTTTTTGAAATAAAAACGCGTTGCCGCAAATTTTTGCGGCAACGCGTTTTTCTGGTTTTCACAGGCGGTCCTTCAGCGTGAACAGGGCACTCAAAAGATGGTAGTGTTTCCCGTCGCTCAGGGCCAGGGCCAGCCGGTGGAAGGGGGGCAGGGCGTTCAGCAGGGTGTTGTCCCGCCAGCGGGGAAATTGGGAGAGGACATATTGGCGCAGCTGTTCCAAAACCGGGCTTTTCGGATCGGTTCGGCACACCCGGACGCTGGCGAACATCAGCACATGGCGCACGGCCAGGGCGCACAACTGCGGCTCAAAGGCGTCGAAAAGCCCCCGCTGCCTGTACCAGCCAAGTAAATCCTCAAAAGCGTCGATAATCTCCAGATTGCGCTCCACGGCGGCGTTCTGCATAATGGAGCCCTGGCGGAGGACGTAGTAATATAGCCCATCGGGGATCGCAACGATGCTGTCGGCCAGGGCAAAGAGCTTGCCGGTGGTGCGGATGTCCTCATACCACACCCGGCTGGGGTAGCGGATGCCGCTGTCTAAAAACAGAGAGCGCCGCCACAGGCGGTTGCAGGCGTTGGGGGCGGCTTGGAGCAGGGCGGGGGTGTCCGCCAGAGTCAGGGGCCGGTTTTGAGGCAGCTGCGGCTCCTGCTGGAGGGCTTCTTTTCCATCGGTCACGGTGACAAAGCAGAAGCTGACCACGTCGCAGTGAAACCGCTCCACCACCTGATCCAGCCGCTGGAGGGCCTGGGGGGCCAGGTAGTCGTCGCTGTCCACAAAGAGGACGTACTCCCCCGCCGCTGTCTCCAGGCCCACGTTGCGGGCGTCCCCCAGGCCGCCGTTGGACTTGTGGATAACACGAATTAAACCGGGGAATCGGGCGGCGTACTCGTCGCACAGGGGGCCGCTCTTTCCATCCGTGGAACCGTCGTCCACCAAGAGGATTTCATGCTCCGGCCCCTCCTGCGCCAGCAGGGAATCCACGCAGCGGCCCAGGCAGTCGCTGACGTTGTAGACCGGGACGACGATGCTGTACTTCACTGGTTTTGCTCCTCCTCTGCGGGCAGCTGTGTGGGCTGAACCTGAGGGTATTCTCTGATTTTGATTAAATAATATACCATTGCCAATAAAACCGAGAAGTAAAAGGAGCCGCTGGGTCGCCATATCACCCCGTTGGTGGCGTAGGCGTACACCAGGCACAGGCACAGCGCCGCGCCGAAAGCACCAGCCTCCATGGTAAAATAGGTCTTAAAGTCCCGAATCAGGCATCGGACGATCAGGAACAGGAAATAGGCTAGAAAGAGCAGCAGTGCGATAAGGCCGGCCCAACCGTACATATAATAGACCCCATGGAAGCCGTTTTCAGGGACAAATTCCCTGCCGTTGTAGGTCATCTCCGACACTTCTATGCCGAAAATCCGGGAAATGAATGGATGCTCGTCCATCAACAGGGCGCAGAAAACCCGCTTTTGGACGCGGTAGTCCCGCAGTGTACTCAGAGAGGTGGTTTCATGGAACCCCTCTATAACCCGATCTACACCGAAGCGCTCGCACAAATCGGCCTCGTAATATTCATAAACAATCTTTAACTGCTCGTATCGAATCAGCGCCTGTTCCTCCTCGGACAGATCCGATTCCGTCTCTCCCTCCTCCAGCCGACTCATCTGCGCCTCCTGCGCCGCTTCCTCCATCATGGACTCCGCCGTAGATTGGCTGGTGTTGTTCCATTTTGAGACATCATTTTGCCGCGCCATCATAGGGGCCTGCCGAATAAAAGCGAAGCACAGCGCCGTGCACACACCCAGTACAACGAGAGGTTTCCACTCTAACCGGTGCGTCAATAGGGCGGTCAGCAGCAGTCCCACCGCAATGACCGGAATTGTGAAAAAAGCCAAGCGTGGGCCCATAAAATAGAGCAGGGCAAAGGCTGCCGCCGTAGTCAGCGCGAACAGCCACAACTTGCGCTTGCGGTAGGTGAGAATCACCGCCAGGGCGGACAGCATACTCAAAATGGCGCTCTGGGCGCTGCCAGTGGCAAACCAGCCGATGATGCCCGCATAACCGGAGGTGTAAGTGGTGTAAATGGTGTAGGTATACTTTGCCGTACCCGTAATCGCACTGAGCAGCACCGACAGGGCGATAATCCAGAAATTCAAAATCAGGCCGTTTTCCACCGCCGCGGCGCTGTCCTCATTCTCCCGCAGGAAGGTAATCAGACACAGGGTAAACAGGGGCAGCTGCGCCGTTCGGACAAAATAGGACACATCCCCCACGATGTCCGTATATCCCACATAGAAGCAGCTGACGCAGTGGCCGAGGAGCAAAAAGACCAGCACGCCGGCGGCGATGATGTACACCCGTTTCTTTTGGGACAGGCAGAACCCGGCCAGCAGCACCACTGCCAGCACGGCGAAGCGCAGCAGCAGGGTCAGGGCGTTGGAGTATTCCAGGCGATCCAGCCAGTACGCCAGGATGTCCAGCAGCGGCTGCAAGGCGAACCAAATCGTGATGAACAGCGGCAGCCGGACTCTCAACTGATCCGCCAGGGCCTGTGGTTTCAACTGCATGGCTTACCCTCCTTTGCCAGTCCGTATTGTTTTTCCTTGACCAGATACCAGATCGCCGCCAAAACCAGGGACAGATAGAAGGACGCGTTAGGTCGCCGCAGCACCCCGGAGGTAAAGGCGGCGTGGAGCAGACCGGTACACAGGGCAATGCCGCAGGCGGCGGCCTCCACGGTGAAATACCGCTTTGCGTTTTTCAGCAATGCCCGGACAATCAAAACAAGGAAATACAGCAGGAACAGCCCGAAGATAGCCAGGCCCACAGCGCCATACAGATAGAACAGGCCGTGAAAGTCGTTTTCCACGTCATAACAGGTGTCGCCATAGGTCATGGAGGGCAGATTCATGCCAAAGAGCAGACTGGTTACCGGCTGGTCCTCCAGCATCATCCGGCAGTAGTTCAGTTTCATTTGCCGGACGTTGGCCACCGTGCCCACGTTGGTGGAATAGTCGTACTGCTGGGCCACCCGCTCCAGCCCGAACTTATCCACCAGACCTCCCAGGTACTCCTCATAGGCGTATCGCAGGTATTCATAGCCCTCAGAGCCGTACTCCTGAATCCCCTGCTCCACCAGCTCGTCGAGCAGCTCTTGCTTGGCCACGGCGTTTTCCGCCACCATCTGCCGGTTGTGCGCCATGGGGGAGATGGAATACCCCGCGGCGCACAGCAGTGCGCAGACCACCAGAAAAATAGCCCGAAAACGGTCCAGCCGGCGGCACACGGCCCAGGAGAACAGGGTGCCCCCGGCGATGACAAAGATGGACACATAGGCCAGCCGGGTGGCAAACAGGTAGAGGGATCCAAAGCCCAGCACGCACACCAGGGCGGCCACCCAGCGCCGCCTGCTTTTCAGGGCGGCGCACACCGCCAGGGGAACCAGCATGGACAGGATAGCGCTTTGACTATTGGCAAAGTAAAACCATCCCAGTAGTCCTATTTCTTTATCAGGATAGGTATAGGGGTTGGTGCCGGTGAGGGCGCTGAGCAGCATCACGGCGAGGATGATGAAAAAGGCGATAAGCAGGCCCCGCCAAACGGTCTCCTCCCCGGCTTGCCGACAGCGGGACAGCAGGGAGACAAACACGAGCACAAAAAAGGGAATCTGCAAAACCCGGACATAGTTGGTCAAATCGGAAAAAAACAGGCCCGGCCCAAAGGGATCCCCCGCCAAAAACCAGGCCAGCAGATGACCGGCGTAAAACAGCAGGGCGAGAGCGCCTAACACATAGTAGACCCGCCGCCGCTGGGAGACCAGAAAGCCCAGGGCCACCGCCGCGGCAAAAATCAGCAGCCTCAGGGACAGGGTCAGGGCGCTACCATAGCTGACGTTCTGGGTCCAGTAGGAAATCACGTCCAAAACCGGCTGCACCGCGCACCAGCACAGCAGGAACAGGGGGAGAACGCCTTTTCTTTTGTTCAAAAAACTCATAGCAGCGCCTCGCTTGCGGGTGCACAGGAAAATTTTCAACCAAAAACATTATATCGGAATAAAGCACAAGAAGCAAGTCTTTTCCCCCATGGAAATCAATTTTGCCGGTCAATTTTCAGAGTAAACGCAACAGAATCAGACAAAATGCAACAGGTTGCGT